>NZ_JBFODN010000073.1:0-1986 GCF_040908345.1 Aeromonas sp. R3-1 | reverse complement strand
TGCCACCTTCGGTGCCCGTAACGAAGTACAGGGGATGGTCAAGAATGCCCTGAGCGGCCGCTCTACCGCCCGTGCCGGTGAAGTGGTGCAACTCTCTGATGCCGCACCGCGCAGCATCGATGCCGTTTACGTGGTGGCCAACAGCCTGGAAACCCGGATGATCAAGCCCTACGTGGATGTCTCGGTCAATCCGATGGGCAGCCTGCCCATCTACACCAGCTCCCGTGGCTACGACAGCGCCGCCACCGAGGTCGCCTCCGAGCTCAACGGCATGCATATCGCCGATATGCCGCTGCTGCTGGGTGGCTACGAGAAACAGCGCGAGCAAATCGCCCTGCTCTGGCCGCAGACCCAGGGCGACCTGCTGCGTCTGTTTGCCATGGGCTACGATGCCGTCAGCCTGGCTGAGAACCTGCAGCAGATGCGCAAGGTGGGTGGCATGCAGCAGGCCGGCATGAGCGGTCAGCTGAGCGTGGATGCCCAGGGCAATATCGTGCGGATGCTGAGCTGGGGTACTTACCAGAACGGAAAACTGGTCGACGAGAACGCCGTTCAGCAACTGGAGGAGCCCTCCAATGAAGGAACTATGGAAACGGATGCGCCAGCAGTTGCCGAGCCTGTTCCCCTCACCAACGAGCAAGGGACAGCACTTTGAACAAGTCGCTGAACGCTGGTTGCAGGCTCGGGGCCTGCAACCGGTAGCTCGCAACTACCGCTGTCGTGGCGGTGAAATAGATCTCATCATGCACCAGGGCCAGACCCTGGTGTTTGTTGAGGTGCGCTACCGGGCTACCGGCAGCCATGGCGGGGCCGCCAGCTCGGTCACCCGCAGCAAACAGCACAAGATCATGCTGGCAGCGCGCCACTATTTGAAGCAACATGCCATCAACGAGGCCAATCAGGCCTGCCGATTCGATGTGATTGCGTTCGAGGGCGACCAGCCAGCCTGGATCCAGAACGCATTTTAAGAGGACCCTATGACTGACCGCATCAAAGAGAACTACACCGAAAGCATCCAGACCAAGATAGCCGCCGCCGAGGCGCTGCCGGATGCCATCCATACTGCAGCCCAGATGATCACCATCTGCCTGCTCAATGGCCACAAGGTGCTGGCATGCGGTAACGGTCCTTCTGCCGCACTGGCGCAACTGTTCATCTCCGAGCTGGTCAACTGCTACGAGACCCAGCGCCCCTCCCTGCCCGGCATGGCCCTGACCCCGGACATGGCAACCATCAGCGCCATCGCCACCGATCACGGTTTTGAAGAGGTCTACGCCAAGCAGATCCGCGCGCTGGGCCAGCCTGGCGACATTCTGGTGGTCATCACCACCTCTGGCCACAGCCGCAGCCTGATCAAGGCCGCTGAAGCCGCCCTCTCCCGCGACATGACCATAGTGGTGCTGAGCGGGGGTGACGGTGGCGAAATGGCAGGTCTGCTCGGCCCGAACGATGTGGAGATCCGTGTTCCCTCCGCCCGTCGCCCTCGCATTCTGGAAGTGAACCTGTTGACCCTGCACTGCCTGTGTGATCTCATCGACCAGACACTTTTCCCGCAACAGGAAGATTGAAACCATGAAAAAGCACACTATCCTGCTCGGTCTGCTGGTTAGCACCCTGCTGCTGCAAGGCTGCGCAGCCCTGGTTGTTGGCGGCGCCGCAGGGACTGCCAAGGCCTCTGGCGATCGCCGAACGCTGGGCGCGCAGTGGGATGACCAGACCATCGAGTTGAAAGCGGCCAATCTGCTGGCCGACAACAAACCCCTCAGCGCAGCCAGCAAGATCAGCGTCTACAGCAACAATGGCCGCGTCCTGCTGGTCGGCCAGACACCTTCTGACGTTTACAAGATTGAGGCGGGCAAAATTGTCAGTCGCATCGAAGGGGTTCGCCACGTCTACAACGAATTGCGCATCGGCCAACCTGCCAGTTTCACCACCCGCAGCAATGACTCCTGGATCACCTCCAAGGTGAAAGCCGATATGTTCGGC
>NZ_JBFODN010000072.1:0-13005 GCF_040908345.1 Aeromonas sp. R3-1 | reverse complement strand
GATCAGCCGCGTTGCTGATTCAACCGTCGCACTGGCAGGGGCCACTGAAATGGCTGGCCCGAATCCAATTAGACAGGAATGGCTGTCGCCGCCGGTGGCGGGGTGATTTTGGAGGCGATCAGCAGGCGCAGGCGGGGCACCAGCAGGAGCAACACCACGCCGCCTGCCAGCGAACCCCAGCCCAGCATATTGAACACCGAGCTGTAACCCGGGTTGGTGGCGACCGGGGTGCTGCCGATATTTTGCGGCATGGCGCCGGAGACATAGCCCGCCAGCACCGAGGCGATGCCGGTCACCATCATCCAGCAGCCCATCATCAAGCCTTGCAGGCTGGCGGGGGCCAGCTTGCCAATCATGGCGTAGCCGATGGGGGAGATCAGCAGCTCGCCAAAACTCTGCAGCACATAGCTGATGGCGATCCACTTGAAGGCGACCAGCCCGTCGGCCCCCGCCAGATGGATGCCGATCGGCAGCACCAGCATCCCCAATCCCATGCAGAACAGGGAGGCGGCAAACTGGGAGGGGATGTCGATATTCCACCCTTGTTCGCGCAGTCGCTTGAATAGCAGCGCCATCAGCGGGCCACCGATAACGATGACGAGGGTGTTGATGTTCTGGATCCACTGGGGGGCGACCCGCAGCCCGAACACGTTGAGGTTGATATTGTGCTCGGAGAAGAGCATCAGCCCCATGGGCGCCAGCTGGTAGAGCGACCAGAAGATGAGGGAGCCGAGGGCGAGGATCAGGTAGGCCACCATACGGCTGCGCTCGGCGGCGTCCGGGTGGCGGGCGGTCATCACGCAGAGCAGCACCAGCACCACGGCCCCCAGGATCAGCACAAAGCTGCCGCTGAAGCTGGCGTGGGTCAGCAGCAGCCGCAGCGCCGGCACCAGCGTGGCCAGAATGGCGATACCGGCCAGCATGCGGCGGTAGAAGCCGCTCCCCTTGATATGGCGCAGCGGGGTGCTGATATCCGCCAGAATCGGCCAGCAGGCGAAGGTGGCGATGATGGCGATGATGTTGCCCAGCGTCGCAAACAGGAACAGGGTGCGGTAATCCTCGGTGAGCTGGAAGTAGCCCGCCACCGTGAAGCCGATAAAGAAGCCCAGATTCATCCCGGCGTAGTTCCACAGGAAGGCGCTCTCGCGGCGGTGATCATCCGGGGCGAAGCGCTGGGTCAGCATCATGTTGAGGCAGGTGACGTTAAGGCCGCTGCCGGTGAGGAACATGGCGAGCCCCCAGTAGAGGCCGGTGATCCCCATCTCGGCGATGAAGTAGCAGCCGATCACCTGCAGCACCATCCCCATCACGAACAGGTTGCGGTTGCTGAGGTAGCGCCCGCCGAGATAGCCGCCAAACAGGTGCAGGCCATAGTTGAAGGCCCCGAAGACCCCCATCATGGCGTTGGCCTGGGATTCACTGAAGCCGAGCCGCTTGGTGGCGTAGAGCACCAGGGTGGAGTAGAGCACGGCAAACCCCAGGGTCGAGAAGGTCTGGATAAAGAACAGCGCCCCGGAGCCGGGGGGAATGGTGGGGTGTTGATTCGAAGCGCTCACGGTCTGTCTCCTGTGAGAGAAGAAAGTCATAACTCGTCCTGAGAGCGTACCGGTCTGCTGCCGGTTAGCCTTGTGCGCTTCCATGCTGGTCTGAAGGCCGGTCTGTCATTTAGCGGCCAAGCGGTGCAAATAGCCATACCTGAAATTTAATCCGGCGCGATTAATTGCTTTTTATTGATCTATTCCGCCTTTTTATGCGTTATTGGGTCGCGGTTTTAGCTCGGCTTACCACGCGATTGCGGCACGGTTGATGTGATCCAGTCGGCTATTTGGTGCTGATTCTGGCGCTGTAGCGGGATCTGCATCCCGCTTTGTTGTCCCGAAACGCAGCTGGCGCCAAGTTGTTGTATTGCAGGTTGTTTATTCATCCTTGGGCATTGAGTGAATAAATATCGGGAGGAGAAGGGCAGCCCCAGGGTGACTTGCGCGTGTTACCTCACTGCTGTCGAGAGGGTGAGGGGAGGATATAACAACGCCCGGCGGGCCGGGCGTTGTGGTGCGACTGATGGGCGGCGAAAGCGGCCTTAGAAGTCGTGGTAGAGCGGCCAGCCGAGCAGCGGGTGCTTGAGACCGGCGCGCATCTCGATGTTGTCGAGCTTCTCCGGCGAGGCGTTCTCTTTTTGCAGCAGCTGGTACTGGCGCACAAAGCCGAGGGTGTGCAGCAGGTTGGGCACAAAGCCCGGGCTCAACTCCTGCCGCAGGGCGGCGGCCATGTCGGCTGGCAGCGCGCTCAGCATCAGGGCGAGCTGGGCGGCGAGGTAGTCGGTGTCATACCAGCTCTCGTCGAGCTCAATCTCCCGCGCCAGTTTGCGCTTGAGATCCTGCTTCACCTTGAGCGGGGCGGCGCCACTGCCCTTGCCGCAGAGGATGCGGTAGAGCAGCGCTTCGGCCAGCTTGTCCTCCATGGTGGGGTGGTCGCTCTCGCAGGCGAAGAAGTGCTGGTCGATGAGCTCCATCAGGCGGCTCTTGTTGTGCTCGGTCAGCGCCTTCTCGTACTCCTGCCACCCTTGCCACTCCTCCACATCGGGCGGGCTCGAGATCTTGTCCAGCAGGCGGGCATCCACGTCACCGTAGAGGCTGTTGCCAGCCTGCTTGGGGCTGACGGTGATGAGCATTGACCAGCCCTTCTGGAAGGGCTTGATGGGGCCTTCCGGCGCCTGCAGCAGCGCCAGCGCCTTGGCCGGATCCCGCGCCGAGAGCTCCTGCAGGCCGAGGCTCACCACGCCGATGACGTCGTGGGCCGCCTGCTCCAGCAGGTGCATCTTGTACTTGTTGTAGTACTTGTCGGCGAATTTGAGGCTCATCAGCACCGCCTTGCCCTTGATGGCGGCGAGCTGTTGCTGACTCAAGAGTTCATTGTCGCGGCCAAAGCGCAGCACCTGGGTGAGATAGGGGCCCTGGTTGGCATCGCGAATGACTAACTGCATGAATGGGCTCCTTAATCCAGAAAGCTGAACATGTCGTCGACGTCGCCGTACTCGTCTTCCTCGACCTTGTTCTTCTCTTTGGCCTGCATCACCAGTTCGGCGGCAAACTTGTTGATGATGCCGTCCCAAGTGGAGTGCTCGTTGCGCAGCAGCGCCTTGATGGCTTTCTCCACCTCGGGGGCCAGCTCGCGAATGAGCATCAAGAGGCTGCGCGGGTCGTCCAGCGCGTAGTCGTGGACATCCTCGCTCTGCTGGCGCTCGCTGTAGCGCAGGGACTCTTCGAGGTCTTCCTCTTCGGCGTGCAGCACGTCGCGATAGCCTTCGTCCTCTTCATAGCGATCGCCGCGATAGAACTCGATAAAGGGGATGGCGAGGTAGAAGAGGCCGGCCGGGTCTTCGGCCACGCACTCGAGGATCTCGCGCTGCTTGGCCTCGCTATCCTGGGTGCGGATCAGGTAGTTGAGGAAGTCGAAGGTGTGCTGTTGCAGCTCGTCGGCGTTGTTCTTGATCGCCTCTTCCCAATAGAGCGGCTGCTGGCAGACGATGTCACGGATCCGCTCCGGGGTCATCAGCTCGGAGATGATGGAGGGGAAGGAGATATCGTGCTGGCCGTTAATCTGGGTCAGGGTAACGATATCAATGTTTTCAATCACTTCTGCCAGCTGGTCGTCAGACATGGTCTTGGCGATCAGCTCGAACTTCTCGCTGGCCTGCTTCGGCTCGATAACGGCCAGCTCTTTGATCTCGATGGCGGTAATTTCTATCAGACTGTTGCTCATGCCTTGCCCCAATTAGAAACGGACTTCGTCGTACATATCCTGATCGCCGTCGTCATCACCATAGCGGTCACTGCCGCCGTGGTAGTCGGCGTCGGCATCTTCCCCGTCTTCATCTTCTTCGTCGCGCAGCTCATAGTCGTCATCACTGCGGTGGCTGCCGCGCGGCAGCGGGTTGTCGAGCAGGAACAGCACGGCGCAGGCTTCCATCAGCTGATCTTCGCTCTGGGCTCGCACCGCCTTGACCAGCGGCAGGGCGGCGTTGTTGAAGCCGACGCTCACCTTGAACTCGTCCCAGCTCGGCTGCTCGCCGCTGGCGAGCCACTTGTTCCACTGCGACTTGGCCTTGGCCGGGAACTGCACCCGGCCATAGAGGGCCAGCGGCAGATACTCGGGCATAAACTCCAGCATGCTCATATCGGCCAGCAGCAGGCTCTTCATCTGGTCGGTGAACTGTTCCAGCCCCTTGGGGTCGTCCTGATCCCGGTAGGATTCGATGTTTTCGCTGGCATCGCTTTGCAGCGACTTGAGCCGCGCCTGGTCCCATCTCTTTTGCATAGTTGCTCTTTCTGCCTGCTGTTTCAGGGGTAGAACTGATCCCACATCTCCTGCATGGCGGAGGTGGGGTCGGTCACGATGACGTTGTTGAAATCCTTGATAAAGGCGGCCCGCTGTTTCGGATCGGACAGCACTTCATAGGCCTGCTTTACCTGGTGCAGCTTGATGGCTGCCTGCTCTTTCTCTTCTTCACTGGCCCCGTGCAGCTTGTCGGGGTGGTACTGGTTTGACAGCCGACGATAGGCTTTCTTGATGTCGTTTTCGCTGGCGTTGGACTTGACGCCCAGCACCCGAAAGTAGTTGTTCATGGCAGATCCTGCATCACTGGCATCATAGGATTCACGCTGCGAGTGCCTGATGGTGGGGATTGGCAAACCAGGCACGGCAAAAACCCGTCATTTTAACGGAAACAGCCCGCCAACGCGATGAGTTGGGCGATCAATTAACGGGCGAAATGAAGAGGGGTCAGTTGAGCGTCTATTGTTGCCAGTCGATCTGGTCAGTGCAAGGGCAGCGGGGCAAAAGCGATGAAAAAACAGGCAGGAAAGGGGCGGGCGGCAGGCCGGGGTAAGGCTGCCGCCACAGGGGTTACTCCTCCCAGAAGGAGGCGGAGGTGTGGTAGATCATCTTCTTGCTCATCCCACCATCGACCACCAGATTGGCGCCGTTGATAAAGTCGTTGCGAGGATCCGCCAGAAAGAGGCAGGCGCGGGTGATGTCGTCGGGGCGCCCGACCCGGCCGCTCGGGTGCTGGCGGTGATCCGCCTCGGTCAGGGTGTGGTAATCCTCCGCCTGGATCCAACCTGGGCTGATGGCATTGACCGTGATGGGATGGTCGGCCAGCGAGTTGGCGAGGGACTGGGTGAGAGCGACCAGCGCCCCCTTGGAGGCGCCGTAGGCATCCCAACCCGGTTCGTTCTGCTGCCAGCGGGTGGAGGCGATATTGATGATGCAGCCATAGGGCAACCCGCGGTTGGCCTGCACGAAGGCGCGGGCGCAGAGCATGGCGCCGCGCACATTGACCGTCATCACCTGATCAAACTGGGCTGCGCTCAGCTCCTCGAAGCGGGTGTGGAACTTGCTGATGGCGCCGTTGTTGATCAGCAGATGGATGCCGCCATGCTGCGCGCGCACCTCGGCAAAGAGGCGCGTGATAGCCTGCTCGTCCCGCAAATCGAGCGGATGAAAGTGGATCTCGGGATGGTCGAAAGCGTGAGGAGCCAGATCGGTGGCGATCACCCGATAGCCAGCCTCGGCCAGCCCGATGCAGAGCTGGCGACCAATCCCGCCAGCGGCGCCGGTGACCAGTGCAATTTGGGGTTGGTTGGTCAGCTCGTTCATTGTGCCGCTCCATTGCGCGCCCGCAGCACCTTGATCAGGGCCGACACCTCCTGCTGACCAAACCCTTGTGCCACCCCTTCCTCAAACAGGTCGGCGGCAAAGCGCGGGAAGCGGCTGTCGATCCCGGCATCGGTGGCGTGACCGGCGAGGCGGCTGATGGCGGCGCTCCAGGTTTTCAGGCTGGCGTAGGGGTGATCGAAATCGCCGCTCGCCAGCGTCTTGCCAAGGTGGGCCACATCGCCCCCCAAAATCGGGGAAAGTTCGCTGAACTGGGCGCACACTTTGGCCACCGGCAGCCCTTCTGCCTCGCAGATCAGCGCGCCGTGCAGGGCACCGAGCAGGCCACCGGCAAAGTAGGCGGCGACGGCACAATCTTGCGCCGCGGCGGCCCCCACCGCCTCGGCCACATGGTCGAGGGTGGGGGCGAGCAGGCGCAGCACCGGCTCGGCCTCGCTAAAGGCAGCGCTGGCCCCTGAGCAGATGATGCTGGCATCGCTGGTGCCGATCTGATCCGGGAAGCAGAGGATGGCGCCATCGAGATAACGGGCGCCGCGGGCATGGCTCCAGCTCTCCAGCGCTCTGGCCCCTTGCGGGCTGCCGGTGGAGAGCTGCACCAGCAGCTTGCCCGCCACCGCATCGCTTGCCTGGTCCAGCAACTGCTGGCTGACGGCGTAGTTATCGACGCAGACAAGGGTGATATCGCTTGCGGCGATGGCCGCGCCAACCGAGGGGGCGAGAGTCGCGCCCAGCGCTTGCAGCGGGGCGGCCTTGGCGGCGCTGCGATTCCAGACGGTGACCGGATGGCCCGCCTTGAGCAAGGTGGTGGCGAGGGCGGAGCCCATGGCCCCGAGGCCGATGACAGAGAGATGGCGCATGATGGCTCCTGGCTGTGTTGATAGACGCTGATATAGAAAATTGGGATGCCTTGTGGCAGGTAAGCCACTATATTTGCCCCGTGTCGCCGTGAAAAATGGCTTTTATGACTGTCTGGTATAGGTGAATTCTATGGATGTGCGAACCCTGCGTGCGTTTGTGGCTGTCTTCGAGGAGCGCAACATCACGGCGGCGGCCACCCGCCTCTTCATTACCCAGCCCACCCTCTCCACCACCATCAAAATGCTGGAGGATGAACTGGGGGTGACCCTGTTTGTGCGGCAGGCGCGCGGGGTTGAGGGGACCGAAGCGGCGCACCGGCTCTATCCCCGCGCCAAGCGGCTGATCGCCGACACCGACTCCCTCGCCCGCGAGTTTCGTGAAACCTCCCCCTGCCTCGAGCTGACGGTGGGGATTGAGGCAGATCTTGGCGATGGCGTGCTGGGGGCGCTGGTCAACGGGGCGCTCGCCCACGAGGAGATCCTGCTGACTCTGGAGGAGGGGTGCTGTGGCGATGTGCGGCTGGGGTGTGAATCCCTGCGTTGCGGTGACGAGCTCTTTATCCCCCTGCTGGAGGAGGAGTTTGTGCTGGTGCTGCCGCCGGATCACCCGCTGACAGGCAAGGGAGCGCTCACCCCGGCAGCGTTGGCGGATGAACCCTGGGTCACCTGCCCGCGCCACGACTCCCACCTGCGGCTGATCGCCATCCTCGGCAATCAGGCGCCGCTCTATCCACGGCGGGCGGGGTCGCTGCGACTGGCGGCGACTATGGTGGCCTCCGGGGCGGGAATTGCCTGGTTGCCCCGTTCCCTCTGTCCGCCTGGTTGTTCGGTCGCCGAGCTGGCGGCCTCTTCCTTCAAGCGGCGGGTGGGGCTCTGCTACGCCCCGGATGCGTTGCGATCGGTGGCGGTGACCGCCCTGCTGGAGCAGGTGCGTGGGATGCAGCTCCCCGTCTGATGTCGGGATAAAAATGTCGGCATAAAAAAGGGCCATCCGGTGGGATGGCCCTGTTAAAGGCAACGAAGTTGCCTGGCTAGAGCGATGCCCACCAGAGCCGCAACTGCAAGCCCCACTTCGAGCTCCAGCCGGTGGTGCTGCTCACAAGCGTCCCATCCCTGATGACGAGGAAAGTCGGGGTGACACCTACCTGCCACTTGGCGGCCAGCGCTCCCGACTCGTCGTTGTGGGTCGGGAAGGTGAGCCCCTTCTTGCTCATCCCCTTGGCTAACTGTTCCGAATTGCCGGAGCGCAGCGCCACCGTCAGCACGTTTTCCCCCTCTTGCCAGAGCTGCTGCACCGCCGGGGTGGTGAAACGGCAGACCCCGCACCAGCTGGCCCAGTAGTAGACCAGCAGCGGCTTGCCTTGACTTAAGGTAGCGAGATCCGTGCTGCTGCCATCCTGCAGGGTGACGGGGGCGCTCATCGCCCCCTCTGGCAGGGTCGGGCTGCGCCACAGATCCAGCAGGGTCGAGATGACCAGCGCCATCAGCAGCAGCCAGAGCGCCTCCTTGCCCCAGCGGCGCCAGCGGGGTTGAGGATGGGTGGTCATCCTTTACCCCTGCTTGGCCAGTTCGGCCTTCACCAGCTGCTCCAGCTCCTCATAGGGGATGGCGCCCGGCACCAGCTGGTTGCCGATAAGCGTCGCCGGTGTGCCCTGTACCCCCAGAATGGTGCCGATGCGCAGGCTGTTGCGCAGCTCCTCGGTCGCCTTGGCGGCCGGTTTGAGCGCGGTATTGCCGGTGGCGGCCAGCGCCTTGTTGATGTCCGCCTCGGTCAGCATCCCCTGCTTGCTCATCAGCTTGTCGTGCAGGGTGAGGAAGCGGGCGGGATCCTGCTGCCACAGGGTCAGGCTGTATTGGGCCGCCTTGGCGGAGGTCTGCCCCTTGAACGGCAGCAGCTTGATCACCAGCCCCAGATCGTCCGGATAGGCCTTGAGCAGTTTGGTCAGCTGGGGATCGAACTGCTTGCAGTAGGGGCAGTTGTAGTCGGTGAACAGCACCAGCGTCAGCTTGGGGTTTTTGGCTCCCAGACGCGGGCTGGTGGCGCTGTTGAACAGCACATCCTTGTTGCCCTTGATGAAGTTGCCAAGCTGCGCCTCCTGGGCTGCCGCGTTCTGCTTCTCCCAGGATTCGGCGGCCTCGTCGAGGATCTTGGGATTGGCGATCAGGGTCTCGCGGATCAGCTCCTTGATACGCGCCTCCTGCTCCGGGGTGAAGGGGGCGGCGTGCAGGACCGGAGCCAGCAGGGCTGCGGAAAGGGAGGCCAGCAGGGTCAGGGCGCTCAGAGTCGGTTTCATGGTTGCTCCTTAAGATCGGGTGGTGCCAGCCTGAAGCAGGCCAGCCTTGTGCAATGTGGTCAGCAGCTCGTCCTTGTCGAGCAGGGGTGACAGCGTGGCCCCTTGCGGCAATTCCGGGCCGTAAATCTGGTTGAAGGGGACGGCCGCCGCGCCCCGCTTACGCAGGAAGGCGGCGATGGTGTCGCTTGGTTTGCTCCAGTCGCCGCGCAGGGCCACCACATCGGGGGCAGAGAGGGCCTGTTGCACCTCATCGCGCAGCAACACGTTGTATTTGTTGGCCTTGCAGGTAACGCACCAGTCGGCGGTGACATCGATAAAGACCCGTTTGTTCTGGGCCAGCGCATCGGTGATGGCGCGTTCAGAGAGCGGCTGCCAGACCACCTTGTCAACGTTGGCCGAGCCCTGCGCGCTAAAGGCACCGCTCAGCAGCAGGGGGCTGCCAATCAGGGCTGCTAGGGCGATCGCCAGTGTGAAGCCGCGCATGCCGTAACGCCAGATGATGCCAATCAGCAGTGCCAGCAGCATGGCAACCATCAGCCAGCCGGTGGCATAGCTGCCGAGATGGTTGTCGAGCAGGCTGGTGAGCCAGAGGCTGGAGCCCAGCATCATCAAGCCGAGCAGGATGCGCAGATGGTTCATCCAGCGCCCTGGTTTCGGCAGCCAGAGGGCGAGCCGTGGCAGGGCTGCCACCAGCAGCCAGGGCAGGCTCATGCCAATCCCCAAAGCTGTGAAGATCAGCCAGAGCTGGCCGAGCGGCGCCGCCAGCGCAAAGGCTACCGCAGTGCCGAGGAAGGGGGCCGAGCAGGGGGTTGCCAGCAGAGTGGCGAAGCTCCCCTGCAGGAAGTGACCGCCGAGGCCGTTGCCGCCGCTGGTGGCGAGGCGGGTGCTGAGGGCGCTGGGCAGGCGGATCTCGAACAGCCCCAACAGGTTGGCGCAAAACAGCATGGTGACCAGCACCATCAAGCCGATAAAACCGGCGCTCTGGAACTGGATGCCCCAGCCGACGGCCCCTTGCGTGGCGCGTAGCAGGCTGCTCATGGCCGCCAGCACCCAGAAGGAGGCGATGATCCCGGCGCTGGCGGCGAGGAACTGCTTGCGCACCGCGCCCTGTTCACGCTGCTGATGTTGCAACACAGTTCCCAGCTTGAGCGCCAGCACCGGCAGCACGCAGGGCATCAGGTTGAGGATCAGGCCGCCGAGCAGCGCTGCTCCCAGCAACCAGAACAGCGAATGGCTCTGGTTGGGCAGTGCGAGTGGCGCGCCGATCGTCCCCTTGCCCTGCCACGCCTGTTCGCCGCTGGTGAGCAGCAGGCCGAGGGATTGGCCGCGCAGATCCGGCGCATCCCCCTGCCAGCCATCGCTCACCGGCACCCGGGCGATCAGGGTGTTGCCTTCGACCTCAAGCGCCGGTTTGCCAAACTCGGCACCCTCAAGAGCGTCGATAAAGAGCGCTGGTGATTGCCAGCCCTCTGCCCGCTCGGCGCGCAGTTGCAGCTGGTTGTGCTGATAACCCAGCTCGACCCGGGTTTCGGCAGGCAATTGCTGGGGCAGGGTACTCATCGCCTTCGCCCAGGCAAAATCGAAGTCGGCCGGGGCGGCGCTATCCACCGCGAGGGTGAAGGGGAAGTCGGTCAGGATGCAGACATTGCTGCAGGTGGAGAGGCGCAGAGTACCCTTGAGCGGTTGCCCGGCGGGATAGTTTAGGCTCAGAGGGAAGGTCACATCCCCCTGATAACCCTGGGTGCTGAGCCCGGCTACCTCGAAGTGGCGTGGCACCGGCCAGCGCCACTGAAAGTCACTGACCGGCTCATCCCAGAGGATCTGGGGGGCAATGCCCCCTTCTCCCGGGCTGTGCCAGTAGGTTTTCCAGCCCGACTCCAGCTCGACATCGAGCAGGATGCGGGTCTGATCTGCCGTGCTGCGGTCGGCCTGCAGCCGTACCCGGGCGTGATCATTCTGTGGGCTGGTGAGCCAGCCCGTGTCGCTGGCCAATCCCATGGATTGCCACAGCAGACCGCCCAGTAGCAGGGCCGTCTTGAAGAGATTCGACATCTTTTTGGTCTCGCAAAAATTGAGTGACAGCTAACGAAAGAACGCTGCTGAACTCATTCCCGCCAGACGCAGAGGGTGAGGTGCAGACGCCGCTCGGGCGGCGAGATGACTCTGGGAGGGGGCAGTGGCGGTGTGTAGCGCCAAAGGGGGGCCAGCAGGGCGATCAGCAGGGCGACGGCAAAGAAGAGCTGTTCGACGCAGAGCAGGGTGGCGGCGCTCAGCCACTTGCCGTTGAGCTGGCAGCTGGTGGGTTGCGGGCTGGCCGGTTTGGCATCCTCTTGATCCGTTGCCGAGCCTGGAACGGGCAGTGCCTGACAGCTGAGGGCGTGATCGAGCAGTGCAAGCCGGGCCAGCGGCTGGGCCGCACAATTGAGCACCAGCAGGCAGACCAGCAGCAGGAGATGTTTCGCTACCCGTTGTTGCAAAATCATGTTCGCCCCGTCCATCAAGATGGGGCCATCCTAACGACCAATGGCGGGTGGGGCAAGTCGGAGGCGTATTGATGAGCAGTACTGTGGGGGGCGCGACGGGGAGGGTGGTCGGTTCTGTTTGGCGAACGCTTGTTCGCTAAAAGGGGGATCAGTATACTGCGCCGAGTTAAAACTCGAGGTGTTCGATGCTCAAAATTGCCCGTGTGCTGCTGCTTGGTCTGCTGCTCATTTTCTGGTTCCTGTTCGGCCTGCTGCTCTGTCTGGTTCGTCCGCGCCATCCCAACAACGTCTATGTCTTCGCCCGCATGTATCACGCGGTCTGCCCGCTGATCGGGCTGCGAGTCAAGGTGACGGTGGCCGACGAGGTCAAATCGGTCGGCCCGGCGGTCTACGTCTGCAACCACCAGAGCAACTTCGACATCTTCACCGTGACCGGTGCTGTGCAGCCCGGCGTGGTGGCGGTAGGCAAGAAGAGCCTGCTCTGGCTGCCGCTGTTCGGCCTTATCTTCTGGCTCTCCGGCAACGTGCTGATCGACCGCTCCAACCGCTCCCGTGCCATCGGCACCATAGGTCAGGTGGTGGATCGCATCAAGAACCGTGGCACCTCCATCTGGATGTTCCCGGAAGGGACCCGCTCCCAGGGACGTGGCCTGCTGCCATTCAAGGCGGGCGCTTTCCACACTGCGGTACAGGCTGAAGTGCCCGTGGTGCCCATCGTCTGCTCCAGCTACTTCGGTCAGGTCGACTTGAATCGCTGGGACAACGGCGAAGTGCTGGTGGAAGTGATGGCGCCGGTCTGCAGCAAGGAGCATGGTGCCAGCGGCATTCGCGATCTCTCCGACACCTGCCGCGCCCGGATGGAGGCCAAGCTGGCCGAACTGGACAGCAAGCTGGGCCACAGCCACGTCGCCTGACGGATATCGCAGACGAATCGACAAGGGCTATTTCTACATCACTGATGGTTCAGTGCGGCTGCCCGGTGATCTCATCCTGGGGCTTGTGTTGCCACACAGCGCCGAGCAGCAACTTGAGCAGCAGTCCGGGCGGGTTGTCCAGCAGTTTGCCGGACTCCAGCAGCAGCTGACCATCGGCGCGAAACCCGAGGCTGGCATCTATGGTGCCATCCTCCGAGACCACCTGGATCAGGCCATGGAGGGCGGAGCGCTCACCGGGCTGACAGCGCAGCCGCAGTTCGCGGGGTTCCCCCAGCAGGGTGAAGGCGCGGCTCAGTGGGGGCGAGTCTTCATAATCGGGCCAGTTGAAGAAGTGATACTGCTCGGCCAGGGGGCCAGCCTGCTGGCAAAACTGGTCGAACAGCTGCCCGATCGCCTGATACTCCTGATCGAGTCGTCTTGCCTGCTCTTCAATCCGTTTCATTGCTTACTCCTTGTCTATCCACTTGATCAGACATTGCTTTTCTGACCCCGTGACTGCCGTTTTCCACATATGAGGCCAAATGGCCACGAGGTCTGTGAGCCGGATCGAAGTTTCAATCTGAAAACGTTATCTTGTTGAAACTGGATGGTTTTTTTGCCATTCCGCTCACATTTGAATCGATTGCCGCTGATTAGAATTTCGCGCTTGAAATGGGAACTAAAGCTTATTGAGCTCGGGGGATGGCTCGGCGCCCCCGGGTTGAATTCCACCTTGCCAAGGGTGGGATAACTCCGAGAGAGTAAGCAAAGCGCGACTGCC
>NZ_JBFODN010000071.1:0-30810 GCF_040908345.1 Aeromonas sp. R3-1 | reverse complement strand
CCAGGGGTCGCCTCTTCGTGTTTCGTCCTCTCGGTCACACAAGCTCGCTCGTTGTCAGGCAAGCTCGGGACACCTGAGAATAACTATTTCTGACGCTTGCGGGCGTACTTGCGACGGGCGCGGGCCTGACGCTCCTCTTCCCGCTCGGCCTTCTCTTTGGCTTTTTGCTCGGCTTCTGCGGCGGCCTCGACAATCTCGACGCTCACCATCTCTGGCGTCTCCAGCGAGATGCGGCCAAGCAAACCGGAGCGGAACTCGTTGATCAGGATCTCGGACGCCTTGTGCAGGTCGGCCAGCCCCCCTTTGCGCATAAACGCCCGCTGGCGGGCGATCATCTCCAGCAGCTCGATCTCGGTCTCGGGCAACTCGTCAATCTGGTAGCGCGCCTTGATCCGCTCCGGATAGGCCTTGATGAAGTAATCGGCGGCGAACATGGCGATATCGGCATAGTCGAACACCGTGTCCTTGATGGCCGCGGTGATGGCCAGACGATAACCGCAGGAGGGCGGATTGAGCTTGGGCCAGAGGAAACCCGGGGTATCGGTCAGGATGACGTTGTTATCCAGCTTGATCCGCTGCTGGGACTTGGTCACTCCCGCCTCGTTGCCGGTGCGAGCGATGATGCGCCCCGCCAGGGTATTGATCAGGGTGGACTTGCCCACGTTGGGGATCCCCATGATCATCGCCCGCACGCCGCGCAGCTCAAAATTGCGCTCCGGCAGCATCTCGTGGCAGAGGGTCAGCAGTTGCTTGATCTTCTCCGGCTCTTGTTGCGTCAGCGGCAGCGCCTTGATCCCCTTCTCTTTTTCCATGTGCGCCACCCACAGATCGGTGATCGCCGGATCGGCCAGGTCCGCCTTGTTCAGCACCTTGATCACCGGGGTATCACCACGCAGCTCGGGCACCAGCGGGTTTTCGCTGGAGAAGGGGATGCGGGCATCGAGCATCTCGATGATCACATCGACCTGGGGCATGACCTCGGCAATCTCTTTGCGGGCCTTGTGCATGTGACCGGGGAACCAGTTGATGGACATATCCGTTACTCTCTGTGGGGGCTGCGGGCGCGCGCATGGAACAACAGGCGCTCTACCGCGGGCATCGAACGAAGGGGGCGCATTTTACCTGCTGCGGGCCTCTTTTGACAGGTCATTCTAGCCATCACCTCAGCAAATCAGCAAACTGCCGAGGCGGAACAACCTTGCCGGAAGCGACCGGACCAACTGGCTCAATTGACAGATAACACATTGATATAGTGTAACATTTTCATCACTTTTTCACACAACCGTCACCGATAGTCAGTAAAAGTGTCATCTGCCCCCTCTAGGCTGCGCTCAGGTTTTACAAGGAGCGAACCCCAATGAGAAAAATGGCAGGACTTGCAGTGATGATCGGCGCCGCCCTGGCTGCCGGCTGCAAATCAGACAATGACACGGTGGCGACCAAGCCCGCAGCCCAACCCACCAACGTCATCTTCTTCCTCGGTGACGGCATGGGCCTCAACACCCTGACGGCCGCCCGCATCTACGGTGTCGGCGAAGAGGGTGATCTCACCATCGATACCCTGCCAGAGACGGCCTTTATCAAGACCTTCTCCCACGATGCCCAGGTCACTGACTCGGCTCCCTCCATGGCGGCCTACATGACCGGGGTCAAGAGCAACAACGGCGTCATCAGCATGGACGGCGACGCCACCTATGAGAGCGACTGCAGCAAGAGCGCCGGCAAGCCGGTGACCACCCTGCTGGAGCTGGCCAAAGCCGATGGCCGCGGTACTGGTGTGGTAACCAGCACCCGGGTAACCCACGCCACCCCGGCGGCTACCTATGCCCATATCTGCAACCGGGATCTGGAAGCGGATATCGCCGTCCAGCTGGCACCGGGCGGCAAAGGCTACAACAGCGCCCTCAAGGAGGGACTGGATGTGGTGCTCGGTGGCGGCAGCAGTTTCTTCCTGCCCAAAGCCGACAAGGGCAAGCGGGAGGATGGCCGCAACCTCATCAGCGAAATGCAGGCCAAGGGCTACCAGTTTGCCAGCAATCTGGATGAGCTGAACAAGGCCGATGCGGGCAAACCGCTGCTGGGTCTGTTTGGTTCCAGCCACATGAAATATGACCTGGACCGTCCCGCCAACGAGCCGTCACTGGCCCAGATGACCCTGGCCGCCATCAAGCAGCTCAAGGGCAAAGAGAAGGGTTACTTCCTGATGGTGGAAGGGGGCCGCATCGACCACGCACTGCACGACACCAACGCCAAGCGGGCGCTGCAGGACACCATCGCCTTCGACAACGCCATCAAAGCCGCCATCGACGAGGTGAAAAAGAGCGACCCCGAGCTGAAAAACACCCTGATCGTGGTCACCGCCGACCACGACCACACGCTAGTGCTCAACGGCTATGCCAAGCGCACCGGCAAGACCACCGCCGACAACCCCGGCGTACTCGGGCTGGTGAAGAACTACGAGACTGGCGAGCCAAGCAAGGATAGCGAGGGCATGCCCTACACCATCATAGGTTTTGGCAACGGCTACAACCGGGTAGATGGCCCGCGTAGCAGCGTTGCCCCGCTCGACGATGCCACCGTCTCCGCCAATGACTACCACCAGGAAGTGGTGGTCAAGGTGGGCGAGATCGGCAACGAGACCCACGGCGGCACCGATGTCTTCCTCGGCGCCATCGGCAAGGGGGCTGACAGCTTCCATGGCTCTCTCGATAACACCGCCGTGTTCGGCAAGATCAAGGCTGCGGCCAAGCTGTAAGGAGCATTTTCATGAGCAAACAGATGAACACATCTATCAAGCACACGCTGGTCTGCGCCGCCCTGTTCAGTGCGCTGGGCGCAACCTCCCAGGCACAGGCCGGTGATGCCAAAAACGTCATTCTCTTTATCGGTGATGGCATGGGCCCAACCGTGCTCACCGCCACCCGCCTGTTCAAGGTGGGGGAAGAGGGCAATCTGGAGATGATGAAACTGCCGCGCAGTGCCCGCATCAAGACCTTCTCCAACGATGCCCAGACCACCGACTCGGCCCCCTCCATGGCGGCCTACACCACCGGGGTCAAGATGAACAACGAGGTGATCGCCATGAGCAGCGACACCAAAGCCGTTGCCCCCGGCAAAGACGTCAATGGCAACAAAACCGTCAACAATTGCAGCAGCGATAACGGCAAGCCGGTGCCCACCATCCTGGAGCTGGCCAAGGCGGCAGGCAAATCGGTCGGGGCCGTCACCACCACCGAGCTGACCCACGCGACCCCGGCGGCTACCTACGCCCACATCTGCCATCGGGATGCCGCTTATGACATCGCCGCACAAGCTGTTCCGGGAGGAACTGGTTTCAACCAGGCGCTGGGGGATGGGGTCGATGTACTGATGGGCGGTGGTGCCAACCACTGGACCCCCTACAGCGCCAGCAACAAGGGCGGTCGCAATGACAACCGCGACCTGACCGCCGAGATGAAGGCGCAGGGATACAGCTATGTCACCACTCAAAGTGAACTGGCCAAGGTCACCAGCGGCAAGGTGCTCGGTCTATTCAGCAGCAAATCCCACCTCGACTACGAGCAGGATCGGGTCGCCAAGGGGGCAGCCAATACCCAGCCGTCCCTCTCCGAAATGACCGCCAAGGCGATCGACCTGCTGAGCAAGAACAGTCAGGGTTACTTCCTGATGGTAGAAGGCGGCCGGATCGATCATGCCCTGCACGGCACCAACGCCAAGCGCTCGCTCACCGACGCGGTGGCACTGGATGAGGCGGTCAAGACGGCGCTGGGTAAAGTGGATCTCAACAATACCCTGATCGTGGTCACCGCCGACCATGACCACACCATGACCATTAACGGCTACTCAGCCAAGGGCAATCCGGTGCTGGATCTGGTGAAAAATGGCGACGGCTCGACCCAGAACGACGTGGATGGCAAGCCCTTCACCACCCTGGTGTTCGGTAACGGCCCCAATCGTGCGGCTGTGCGCCCGGTCCTCACCAGCGATCAGGTGATGGCCAATGACTATCTGCAGGAGACCGGCGTCAAGCTGACATCGGAAACCCACGGCGGCGGCGATGTGATGCTGTTTGCCGATGGCGCCGGCAGCAACCGCTTCAAAGGCACGCTGGATAACACCAAGGTGTTTGGCAAACTGCGGGAGGCGCTCGGCCTGTAAGCAGCAGGGGCCCGGGTGCATCTGAGCAATTGACTCAGCGGCCCGGGCCCCGGCTCTTTCGAGCGACAGATGATGATGCGACTTTTGCTTTCGTTATGGCTGCTTGGCAGCACCCTCGCCTTCCCCCTGCATGCTGACGACACGCCCCCGGATCTCGCCGCCCGGATCAGCTATCACGACCGGAACACCGGCAGCGATGGCATCGCCAGAGAGAGTGTCTGGCAAGAGAAGTGGCTGCGGGTGGGCAATCAGGTGTGGAGCCAGCGGCTCATTCCCCTCCCCCTTGCCCGTGCCTATCACGCCACTCACGACGCCACACCCGGCCACAAGCACTTTACCCACCAGATGGCGGCCCGCTGGGTCAGTCGCAGTGATGAGGGTGAACTTCAACTGCGCTATGCCGACAGCTGGCACAACCAGCTGGTTGAGGTGCCGGTGGAAGAGTATGGCCAGGTGGCCTTCAAGCCCGACTGGCCGCGGCTCCGCCATCTCATCAACCCGACGCTGATCGAGGGAATGACCCCGCTGGATGAGGCCGCCCCCGAGCAGGCCCGCTGGTATGAAAAGCGCGAAGGGCTGCAACGAACCCGGATTCTCTGGTCGAGTCAGTGGCAGATCCCGCTGGTGGTCGAATCGGCCAGTCTCGACGGCTATCGCAGCTACCGGATGGAGGTGACCTTGCGCAAGCTGCCTGCTCAGCTCCCCTGGCAGCAACTCGCTGATTACGAAGTGCGCGATCTGCGCGATTTCTTCGACTGAGATCCCAACCCCTCAGCGAGCCCAACGACAACGCAGGCAGGAATGTTACACTCTGCTCATTCGACTCTGACTCACGACCTTGATGCGCACTCTCTGCCTGCCTTTTTTGACCCTGCTGTTGTTGCTGGTAAACACCGGTGCCCAGGCTATAGTGCTGGTGGCGGCCGAGCTGCCCCCCTATGTCATACGTTCCCAGCAGGGGGCTCCAAGCGGCATGGCCATCGAGGTCATGGAAGAGGCCGCCCGGCGCTTAAAAGAACCGCTCACTATCGAGTTGATGCCGCTGGCCCGAGCCCTCATCGAAGTGACCCACCGCAAGGATGTACTGCTGATCCCGCCAGTGCGGAGCTCTCGACGAGAGCACCTCTTTTATTGGGTAGCACCAATAATCGACGAGGAATTTGTTATCGTCAGCGATCGCCGCTTTCATCCTGTTCCAATCAAAGCCGGTGAGCTGTCCACCCTCAAGGTCGGTACTCTGCGCCACTCTTTCGGCCAACATTTACTCAAACAAAGACTCAATCTGACCAGTCAAACTGTCGCCACCGAAGAACTCAATGCGCACAAACTACAACGAGGGCGTATCGATGCATGGGTAGCAGCCTGGAACGCTATTCTCTACAACCAACAGCAAGAAGGATTTTCTACTGGGCAACTTGTTCGTGGTGAAACCCTGATGCGCACCCAGTTATTTATTGCCGCTCACAAAGAGTTCCCCTTCACCGAAGGGCGTCGCTGGCAAGCCGTGATAGACGAGATGCGCCATGATGGCACACTGGCGCGGATCATCCGTCAGTACAACTATCAGGCTCCTGAGTAGTCACTCAATCACGGTTGCCAAGGCCGGCCAGAATGGTTATGGTAGGCCTATGAAAATACTCGCTATTTCCTCGCATTTGCTCACACCCTGCTGAGCCCCCGCCTCGCTCCTTCGGCCGCGAGTCGCTTGGGGGGCATGGCATTTTCAATCGATTGAACCTGTTGAATCCATTTTTGTAACACCCAGTGTGATGGCCAACCTGCACCCGCCGGTATGGGCCTATCCGCTATTGATAAGGAATATCTTATGAAACAACCTCATCTGGTTATCTCCAGCCTTGATCTGGACCGTATCGAACAACTGCTCGGCAACCACCCGCAGCATCTGGCCCTGCAAGAGGAGCTGGACCGCGCCGAGATCCGCGAACCGGCCGACATGCCGCCGGACGTGGTCACCATGAACAGCAAGGTACGCTTCAAGATGCAGAGCAGCGGCAACGAGTTCTGCCTCACCCTGGTCTACCCGCGCGATGCCAAGGGCGACGAGAGCAACATCTCGGTACTGGCGCCGGTAGGCAGCGCCCTGCTCGGCCTGAAAGTGGGGGACAGCATCGCCTGGCCGGGCCCGGCCGGTCGCACCATCGAGGTAGAAATTCTGGAAGTTGTCTATCAGCCGGAACGCGCCGGCGAGCTGCACCGCTGAGTCCCCCGGGCTGGTCATCCCCCTGTTGATCAGCCCGCTTGCTAGCCCTTGCCAGCTGATCCCGATCAAGCTTTACGCACCTTGCCCCCCGGTTTTTAGCCCCTTTTCCTGCTGCTGCTTGAGCCTGACTCGGGGGGCAGGTATCTTGTTGGCCGCGTCATGGTCATGACGCACCGAATTTCAGGCTGACATCATGATAAAAATTGCCCTCATCGACGATCACCAGATCGTCCGATCCGGTTTTGCCCAACTGCTCAATCTGGAGCCAGACCTGCAGGTGGTCGCCGAATTCGGCTCCGCCAGCGACGCCCTTGCCGGCCTGCCCGGCAGCGGGGCGCGGGTCTGCGTCTGCGACATCTCGATGCCCGACCAATCGGGGCTGGATCTGCTCAAGCAGCTCCCCTCCGGCCTTGCGGTGGTGATGCTGTCGGTGCACGATAGCCCCGCCCTCATCGAGCAGGCCTTGCAAACCGGCGCCAAGGGGTTTCTCTCCAAGCGGTGCAGTCCGGACGAGCTGATCGCCGCGGTGCGTACCGCCGCCCAGGGAGGGTGTTATCTGACACCGGACATCGCCCAGAAGCTGGCCAGCAGCAGCCGGGATCCCCTCACCAATCGGGAGCGGGAGATTGCCCAGTTGCTGGCACAGGGACTGGAGGTGAAGGCCATCGCCGAGCAGCTTGGACTCTCCCCCAAGACGGTGCACGTCCATCGCGCCAACCTGATGGACAAGCTCAAGGTCAGCAACAACGTCGAGCTGGCCCACCGCATGCTGGATAGCTGGTGATCTCCCGTTTTGCCAGCTATGTCGCCATCGCGCTGGCGGCCTGCTTCATCTTTGCCGCCGGCTGGTTTTGCCTCTGGAGCATCAGCCTGCATCTGGCGGGCGGCCCGGCGCTGGCGGTGCTGCTGTTCCCCTTCGGCCTGCGCCTCGGGTTGCTGCTGCAAAGTCCCGGCCACTACTGGCCGCCGCTGTTGCTGTGCGAAGGACTGCTGCTCTACTGGCTCAATCTGGAGGTGGGGCTGCCCCACTGGCCTTGGCTGGTCGCGGGCAGTCTGCTGACCCTGCTACCGCTGCTGATTGCCCGTCGCCAACAGGTGCGCAACGACTGGCAGCAACTGTTGCTGCTGCTCGCCACCGTCACGGCGGCGGCGCTGCTGCAAGCCCTGCTCTGGCATCTGGCCGGGGAAGATGGCCTCTCGGCCCTGCTGCTCAGCCTGACCGGCGGGCTGACGCTGACCTCCACCTGCATGCTGATCTGGCACTACCTCACTCGCGCCACCTGGGTGCCGCTGGGGCCTGCGCTGGTGGATCAGCCGGTAGAGTGGCGCTTTCGCCATCTGGTCTGGTATCTGCTGCTGTTCGTATTGAGCCTCTGGCTGCAACTGGGATTGCCCAACTCGCTGGTACGCTTCACCCCGTTTTGTCTGGCCATCCCCATCATCGCCATGGCGTGGCGCTACGGCTGGCAGGGGGCACTGCTCGCCACCCTGATGAACACCATCGCCCTGCTGGCCAGTCAGGCCTGGCACGATCACCCCCTCGATCTGTTGCTCTCCCTGCTGGCCCAGAGCCTGACCGGCCTGCTGCTGGGTGCCGGGATCCAGCGCCAGCGCGAACTTAATCAGGCGCTGACCCGCCAGCTCGCCCACAATCGCCAGCTCACCGAGCGGCTGCTGGAGACCGAGGAGAGCATCCGCAAGGAGGTAGCGCGCGAGCTGCACGACGACATCGGCCAAACCATCACAGCCATTCGTACCCAGGCAGGGATCGTGCGCCGCCTCGCCCCCGATAATTCCGGGGTGGGCCAGAGCAGCGCCCTGATCGACACGCTGTCGCTCGGGATCTACGACGCGGTGCGCGGTCTGCTCGGGCGGCTGCGCCCGCGTCAGCTCGACGACATGACTCTGGAACAGGCGATACGGGCACTGCTGCGGGAGCTGGAGCTGGAGCGTCACGGCATCGTCACCCGGCTGGAGTGGCAGCTGGCGGATGGGGATCTCTCGGATGCCCAGCGGGTCACCCTGTTTCGGGTCTGTCAGGAGGGGCTCAACAACGTGGTCAAACATGCCAACGCCCACTCGGTCACCATTCGCGCCCGGACCAGCGGCGAGCAGTTGCAACTGGTGCTGGAAGATGATGGCCACGGTCTGCCGGAAAGCCGCCCGCAACAGGGCTATGGCTTGCTCGGTATTCGCGAGCGGGTACAAGCGCTCGGGGGCAGTCTGCAACTCTCCTGCATTCACGGCACCCAGCTGACGGTCAATCTGCCCAGTCGCAGACGGGAAGAGAGTCATGGCTAATCACCACCAGAGGGCCTGCCTGTGCTGAGTTTTATGAGAAGCGCGCCGCCCCGGCCCCTTATCCGGGATCAGGCCGAGATCGATGCCACCTATCGCCACTGGCGGCTGCACCTGCTGCTGACCATGTATCTGGGCTACGCGGTCTTCTACTTCACCCGCAAGAGCTTCAACTTCGCCATGCCGGACATGCTGGCGAGCGGCATGCTGGACAAGTCCGACATCGGCATGCTGTGGACCCTGTTCTACATCACCTACGGCTGCTCCAAGTTCTTCTCCGGCATCATCAGTGATCGCGCCAACCCGCGCTACTTCATGGGTGTCGGACTGATGGCCACCGGCGTGATCAACATACTGTTCGGCCTCTCGTCGGCACTCTGGATGTTTGCCGCCCTCTGGGTCGCCAACGCCTTCTTCCAGGGCTGGGGCTGGCCCCCCTGCTCCAAGCTGCTCACCAGCTGGTATTCGCGTACCGAGCGCGGGGTCTGGTGGTCGGCCTGGAACACCGCCCACAACGTCGGCGGCGCGCTCATCCCCCTTATCGTCAGCACCATCGCTCTGCAACATGGCTGGCGCTACGGCATGATAGTGCCCGGCCTTATCGCCATCATCGCGGGGTTGTTCCTCTGCTGGCGACTGCGGGATACCCCGAGTGCCATGGGACTGCCGACAGTAGGCGAGTGGCGCAAGGATGCCATGGAGTTGGCCCAGCAGACTCAGGATGCGGGGCTCTCCCATCGCCAGATCCTGCGCAAATATGTACTGGGCAACCCCTATATCTGGCTGCTCGCCTGCTGTTACGTGCTGGTCTATGTGGTGCGCACCGCCATCAATGACTGGGGCAATCTCTACATGACCGAGCAGCGCGGCTTCAATCTGATGAGCGCCAACTCGGCCATCTCCATGTTCGAGGTGGGAGGCTTTATCGGTGCGCTGGTGGCGGGCTGGGGATCGGACAAGCTGTTCAACGGCAACCGTGGCCCGATGAATCTCATCTTTGCGGTGGGGATCCTGCTGGCGGTGGGATCGCTCTGGCTGATGCCCTTCTTCAGCTACGTGATGCAGGCGGCCTGCTTCTTCACCATCGGCTTTTTCGTGTTTGGCCCCCAGATGCTCATCGGCATGGCGGCAGCGGAGTGCTCCCACAAAAACTCGGCGGGGGCGGCCACCGGCTTTGTCGGCCTGTTTGCCTACATGGGGGCGGCGCTGTCGGGTTATCCGCTGGCCAAGGTGATGGAGATCTGGCACTGGAACGGCTTCTTCGTGGTGATCTCTGTGGCAGCGGGCGTCTCGGCCCTGCTGCTGCTCCCCTTCCTCAAGGCGCAGGCACCGAGAGCCGCTCAAACGAATGCAGAGTAGCAGGTGGCAGCTGACAAGCTATATCCGGCAAACAGAAACAGACAGGGCGCGGATCACCGCGCCCTGCTGTTATTCCTGAACCTATTCCTGCATCAGGCAGCCTGACAGACCCGGTTCTTTCCTTCCCGCTTGGCCCGATAGAGAGCGTCATCCGCACGGCTGAACAGGCTGTCAAAGTGCCACTCCCCCTGCCAGTGAGCAATACCCATGCTGACGGTGATATGGATCCCCTCTAGCTCGCTGGCCGCAAGCTGAACCCGCAGTGACTGGCAACGGGCGATCGCCTCCTCTGCGGTGGCATGGCGAAACAGCAGCACAAACTCCTCGCCCCCAAAGCGACTGGCCAATACTCCTTCCAGCTCGCGCAGTGCCAACCCGACCCGCTCCAACACCCGATCCCCTACCTCATGACCATGCCGATCGTTGATCTGCTTGAAGTCATCCAGATCGAGCACCACCAGCGCCCCCTGCAGTGCAGGGCGTCCACGGGCCAGACACTCCATAAAACCACGGCGATTGAACAAGCCGGTCAGCGGGTCATGACTGGCCTGATAGCGCAGCTCCAGCGCCCGGTGCTGGTTGCAGAGCAGCAGCACCCCGAAGGTGAGCATGGAGCTACCCACCAGCATGGAGACATAGGGTAACACGTTGAACAGCTGACGCTGGAACGGGCTTTCGATCACCTCGCCCCACACGGTAAACATCCGCATCAGAGTCATGGCGATCAGCACCAGATTGAGGCCAATCAGCACCCATACCGCCACCTGATAATCGGGTCGACCGTGACGCCAGAGCTGCCAGATGATGAGTGTACTGAGCATGAGGAAGGTGGCGCTGCTGATCATCACCCGTACCGCAATCCGGCCATCGATGGCGACCGACCAGGTCATGACGGCGGCAAACAGCAGGATGAATCCCCAGCAGACAGGCCAGCCCGGCGATTGACGGAAGAAACAGCGTTGGGCGACCAGCAATAACGACACATGAAAAATCAGGAATACATTACCAACCCAGGAGCCATAGGGGGTGGGTGTCAGCAGCAGACTGGCAAATCCCGCCTGACCCAGCATGGCAAACAGACTGGACCACCACCAGACCCCGACGCCAGGAATATCGTTGTGGGTAACGCGAATGATGGTAAGAGTGAGGAAACCGAGACAATAGCCACACAAGGCCATGATCATCAAGGTAAAAATATCCAGCTTAAGCAGTAGTGAGGCGTCCATACCAAAGCCATGCAGAGAGGGTAACTGAGTATATGAGAAGCGTTTGCCAAGACCCAGTACGACTTGATGGTTTTCACAATAAAGCCCGTTCGTTTGCTGACAAACAGAGCAATGCGTGTGATATCCCACCAATGCGTATTCGTATTAACCCCATAAAAAGCCTCTTACGGAGCCCAGTAACTCAATAAGAGTCGCAAGCGGCGCCCTGACTTTGTAAGAAAATGTCTTGGGGATAATTTGGGCTTGAACCCTCCTCATTAGATAGATATGTTGTTTTCATGTGATTTTATGAATGAAGCCATGAGCAATAAATGTCTCTAACCTGTTGAGTCTTCTGACACAATCTGTTTTTGGTACATTTTTCACTCAACCACTATTCATAGCATCTCATATGGGGCTTTTGTCCCGCTCAAGACATTCATCCTGTCTTGCCTGTTGCCGGATGCAGCAGTCTCTTGTGCCACGGAGTCGCACGGGATCAGGTTCAAGGCCGAACACACCACCGACAGAGACGTCACTTATGATCAAAAAACTGATTCTTTCTACCCTGCTGTTTTGCGGGATCGCCACGGCGGCCCCGACCCCTGCCCCCACCTCCACCCTGGATGCCGTACTCGAACGCGGCGTGCTGCGAGTCGGCTTCGATGCTGGCTATCAACCCTTCGAGATGACCAACAAGCAGGGCCAATACATCGGCTTTGATGTGGATCTCGCCAAGATGGTCGCCAAAGAGATGGGCGTGAAGGTCGAATTCGTCAACACCGCTTGGGATGGCATCATTCCGGCGCTGCTGACCAACAAGTTCGACGTCATCATGGGCGGCATGACCGTCACTCCCCAGCGCAATCTGCGGGTCAACTTCGCCGATCCTTACATCGTGGTCGGCCAGACCATAGTCCTGCGCAAAGAGAAGGCGGGCGAAATCAAATCCTTCACCGACCTCAACGACCCGAAATACAAGATCGCGGTCAAGCTCGGCACCACCGGCGAGCAGGCAGTCAAGCGCCTGATCCCCAAAGCCACCCTGCTGCAGTTTGAAACCCAGGATGACGCCAAGCTGGAAGTGATCAACGGCAAGGTCGATGCGTTCGTCTATGACCTGCCCTACAACGCTATTTTCGCCTCCCAGAATCAGGGCGCCGTGGTGCACCTCGACAAGCCGTTCACCTTCGAGCCGCTGGCTTGGGCCATACGCAAAGGGGATCAGGACACCCTCAACTGGTTCAACAACTACCTGCGCCAGATCAAGGGCGATGGCAGCTACGACCGTCTCTACAAGAAGTGGTTCGAATCCAACGCCTGGCTGAATCAGCTCAAATAACCTCCGGGGGGCGGCACATGCCGCCCCTGCACCACGCTGCTCCCCACACAATAACGAGAAGAGGTTGTGACTGTGCACACACCCAAACCGACAAGACAGATGGAAAAACAGCCCAATCAGCTACTCTGGCATGGGGTTTTCCTGCTGATGCTGCTGGTTGCCGTATTCGGCATCTACAAGGCTGTCCAGTCAGTGGATTACACCTGGCGCTGGGAACGCATTCCCCAATACATCGCCTATCAGGCGGAGCAGAAGAATGTCGCCGAATTTGACGGCACCGTGATGGTGGGCACCAGCGAGGCCGAGAAGGGCAAGCTGTTCCTGCAAGACGATCTCGACCCCAATGTGCGGCAAGCCATCGCCAGCACCGGCGTACAAGTCGCCGAAGGGGATACCGTTTTTCGTGGCGATACCCTCGACACCCAACTGAGCTGGACCGCAGGCCCCATCGCCTGGGGCGTCTGGGTCACCGTCAAGCTCTCGCTGGTGGCAGGCATCTTCGCCATCCTGCTCGGTACCCTGGCCGGGCTGGCGCGTCTCTCCCCCAATCCCGCCCTGCGCAATCTGGCGGTCACCTACGTTGAGCTCATCCGCGGCACGCCGCTGCTGGTTCAGATCTTCATCGTCTACTTCTTTATCGGCACCGTGCTGAACCTCGATCGCTTCACCGCCGGGGTCGCCGCGCTGGCGGTCTTTACCGGTGCCTATGTGGCGGAGATCGTCCGCGCCGGCATCAGCTCCATTCACAAGGGGCAGATGGAGGCGGGCCGCAGCCTGGGCATGACCTCTGCCCAGACCATGCGCTATGTCATCCTGCCGCAGGCGTTCAAGCGGGTACTGCCACCGCTGGCAGGCCAATTCATCAACCTGATCAAGGACTCCTCGCTAGTCTCGGTCATCTCCATCACCGATCTGACCAAGGCGGGGCGCGAGGTGGTGAGCTCCACCTTCAGCCCGTTCGAGGTGTGGTTTACCGTCGCCCTGCTCTATCTGGTGCTGACCGGCACCCTCTCTTTCCTGGTACGCCGTCTAGAGGTGAAATATGCACGCAGTAACTGATCCCATCATCAAGGTGCAACGGGCGTCGATAAGTGCAGCCATCACCGGCACCCCCTTCGCCTTCCCGGTTCGTTTTCTGGAGGTGAAATATGCGCGCAGCAACTGATCCCATCATCAAAGCGACCGGCGTAGAGAAGTTCTACGGCAGCGAAGTGCACGCCTTGAAAAATGTCAGCACCCAGGTGGCCGAAGGGGAAGTGGTGGTGATCGTCGGCCCCAGCGGCTCGGGCAAATCCACCTTCCTGCGCACCCTCAACCAGCTGGAGACCATCAACGACGGCAACATCGTGGTCGACGGCATCTGCCTGACCGAGCCGGGCGATGTCAACAAGCTGCGGGAAGAGGTGGGCATGGTGTTCCAGTCCTTCAACCTCTTTCCCCACCTGACGGTGCTGGATAACATCTGCCTCGCTCCGCAGAAGGTGCGTGGCCTGTCGCGCCGTGAGGCCGAAGACAGAGCCAAGGCGCTGCTGCTGAAAGTGGGGCTGTCGGTGAAAGCGGCCAGCTATCCCTCCCAACTCTCCGGCGGTCAGCAACAGCGGGTGGCCATTGCCCGGGCACTCGCCATGCAGCCACGCATCATGCTGTTTGACGAGCCGACCAGTGCGCTGGACCCCGAGATGGTGGGGGAAGTGCTGGATGTGATGAAGGGACTCGCCCGCGAAGGGATGACCATGGTGGTGGTGACCCACGAGATGGGCTTTGCCCGCGAGGTGGCTGATCGGGTGCTCTTTATGGAGAGTGGCGAACTGCTGGTGGATGAAAAACCCGCAGACTTCTTCGACAATCCCCCCTCCCCGCGTCTGCGCCAGTTCCTGAGTCAGGTGCTGTAGCCAATACCCAAAGATGGATTATCGAGTTGTTGCACTGGGTGCTCAACTGACACATCAGCAGTTGCCACGATGCAAAGATAAAAAAATGGCAGCCATCTGGCTGCCATCGGGAGAGCACGATTCAGCGATCAGAGGGTCGCAGCGACTTCATCGGAGATGGAGCCGTTGTGATACACCTCTTGCACATCGTCCAGATCTTCCAGCATGTCGATCAGACGCATCAGCTTGGGTGCAGTTTCTGCATCCAGCTCGGCTTCGGTGGAGGGGATCATGGTCACTTCGGCGCTCTGGGCCTTGAAGCCGGCAGCCTCCAGACCATCCAGCACGGTACCGAAGTCGTTCGGGGTGGTATACACCTCGATGGTGCCATCCTCTTCGGTGACCACGTCATCAGCGCCCGCTTCCAGCGCGGCATCCATCAGGGCATCTTCGTCTACGCCCACGAAAGTCAGCAGACCTTTCTTGCTGAACAGATAGGCAACGGAGCCGTCGGTGCCCAGGTTGCCACCGCACTTGCTGAAGGCGTGACGCACTTCGGCTACGGTACGGTTACGGTTGTCGGTCAGGCACTCTACCATCACGGCAGAGCCAGCCGGGCCGTAACCTTCATATACGATGGTCTCGAGCTGTTCGCCATCGCCACCACCGGCGCCACGCTGAATGGCACGGTTGATGGTGTCACGGGTCATGTTGTTGGTCAGGGCGGCAGTCACCGCAGCACGCAGACGCGGGTTGTTGGCCGGATCGGCATCACCCAGACGCGCGGAGGTAGTGATTTCGCGGATCAACTTGGTGAAGATCTTGCCACGCTTGGCGTCCTGAGCGGCCTTGCGGTGTTTGATGTTGGCCCATTTACTGTGACCTGCCATAGAGACTCTCCGTTATTTTTTAAATGTCAGTAACACTGATCATGACTAACCCAAGGGAAACACAGAGGCCGCACGCGGCGGCCTCCGGTGCCGGTATCGGCTTACTCGTCGCCCTTGACGGTGGTTGCAATCGCCAGCTCACCCAGTTGGGCGGCGTTGGCAAGGCTGGGGGCGTCTGTCATCAGACAGGCGGCCGCGGTCGTTTTCGGGAAGGCGATGACGTCCCGAATGTTTTCGGTGCCGGTCAGCAGCATGCTGAGACGGTCCAGACCGAAGGCCAGACCGGCGTGCGGCGGGGTACCGTACTTCAGCGCATCCAGCAGGAAGCCGAATTTCAGGCGCTGCTCGGCCGGGGTGATACCCAGGATGTCGAACACGGTGGATTGCATCTCGCTGTTGTGGATACGGACAGAGCCGCCACCCACTTCGTAGCCGTTGATCACCATGTCGTAGGCGTTGGCGTAAGCACCCACAGGGTTGGCTTTCAGCTCCGCCGGGCTCATGTTGCTCGGCGCGGTGAACGGGTGGTGCATGGCGGCCAGACCACCTTCACCATCTTCCTCGAACATCGGGAAGTCGATGACCCACAGCGGTTTCCAGCTGTTCTCCAGCAGGCCCAGATCGCGACCCACTTTCAGACGCAGGGCGCCCATGGCATCGCAGACCACTTTCTTGCTGTCAGCGCCAAAGAAAATGATGTCGCCTTCGGCAGCGCCGGTACGAGCCAGGATCTCGCGCACGATCTCGTCAGAGAGGAACTTGGCAACCGGAGACTGCACACCTTCGATACCATTGGCCGCTTCGTTGACCTTCATCCAGGCCAAGCCCTTGGCACCGTAGATGCCGACAAACTTGGTGTATTCGTCGATCTGCTTGCGAGAGAGCTCGGCACCACCCGGGACTTTCAGGGCAGCCACACGGCCTTTCGGATCGTTGGCAGGGCCCGCGAACACGGCGAACTCGACAGCAGTCAGCAGATCAGCCACATCGACCAGCTCCATTGGCAGACGCAGGTCCGGCTTGTCGGAGCCGTAGCGACGCATGGCTTCGTCGAAGGTCATGATCGGGAAGTCGCCCAGATCCACGTTCAGGATATGCAGCCACAGTTTGCGGATCATCTCTTCCATCACTTCACGCACCTGCGGCGCGGTCATGAAGGAGGTCTCCACGTCGATCTGGGTGAATTCCGGCTGGCGGTCGGCACGCAGGTCTTCGTCGCGGAAGCACTTGACGATCTGGTAGTAGCGATCGAAGCCGGACATCATCAGCAACTGCTTGAACAGCTGGGGAGATTGCGGCAGAGCGTAGAACTTGCCCTTGTGCACGCGGCTCGGCACCAGATAGTCACGGGCACCTTCCGGGGTGGCCTTGGTCAGCATCGGGGTCTCGATATCGAGGAAGCCGTGCTCGTCCATGAAGCGGCGTACGAAGGCGCTGGCCTTGGCACGGGTCTTCAGGTACTTGGCCATCTCGGGACGACGCAGATCCAGGTAGCGATACTTGAGGCTGATCTCTTCGCTGTTGACCTGATTGAAGTCCAGCGGCAGCGGCTCGGCACGGTTGATGATGTTGAGTTCGTGGGCGAACACTTCGATGGCGCCAGTGGCCATGTCGCTGTTGCGCTGGGACTCGGGACGGGTGCGCACCACGCCGGTCACCTGGATGCAGAACTCGCCGCGCAGCTCGGAGGCCAGGGCGAACGCATCCGGCTTGTCCGGATCGAAGAACACCTGAACGATCCCTTCCCGGTCGCGCATATCGATAAAGATCAGACCGCCGAGATCACGACGACGATGAACCCAACCGCACAATGTAATGGTCTGCCCTGCATGGGCCTCATTGACCTGTCCGCAATAGATAGAGCGCATGGACTTCTTCCTTCGAAATTGTAGAGAGACGGTTAACCTTGGGCCGCCGGGCACGACTGGCAAGCACCGTCTGTCTCACAGCTGGCCAGATTCTTTTTCTTACCCGGTTTGAAATCAGTCTCGTACCATCCGGTTCCCTTGAGCCGGAAGCCTGCCGCCGATATCAGCTTGACCAGATTCGGCTTGCTACAGGCCGGACAGTCGGTCAGGGGGGCATCGGAAAGCTTTTGCAGTTTTGCCAATTCATGGCCACAGACGTCGCAACGATATTCGTAGATAGGCATGGGTCACAAGAAATTGAAAAACAAAAGGGCTGGCATTATAGAGGAAAACCCCCTTTTGGGTAAAATGGCCAGCAGCCTCCTTTCGCCAGTTTTTTGCACTCGATGGCAAAAAGCGGGCAAAAAATCGCCACGAATGCACCAAGAGCGAAGAGAATAGCCACCATGAGCCTCTATTTGGGCCTGCCACAGTGGTCCCACCCCAGCTGGCCCGGCCAGTTGCTGGGCCTTGGCGCCAAGCCTGCCGAACACCTCGCCCACTACGCCACCGTGTTCAATTCGGTGGAGGGCAATACCACCTTCTACGCCCTGCCGACACCGGATACTGTGCAGCGCTGGGCCGATGCGGTACCCGATCACTTTCGTTTCAACTTCAAATTTCCGCAAACCATCAGCCACCAGAGCGATCTGGTGAGCGCAGACAAGCAAGTCGCCGACTTTATTCGCCTGCTCGCCCCGCTGCACGACAAGCTGGGGCTGCTCACCCTGCAGTTGCCCGCCCGTTTCGGGCCACAGGGGCTGGCCAGACTGGCGGCCTTTATCGAGCGGCTGCCACGGGCGTTTCGCTACGCCCTCGAAGTGCGTCACCCTGAGTTCTTCGCCAAGGGGGAGGCTGAGCGGGCATTGAACCGGCTGCTGATGGAACAGGGTGTGAACCGGGTGATGCTCGACAGCCGGCCACTCTTCTCGGTGCAAGCAACCACGCCAGCCCTTGTCGATGCCCAGGGCAAGAAACCGCGCCTGCCGGTGCATCTGCTGGCCACCGCCAACGCCCCCATGGTGCGCTTTATCGGCCTGCCGGACCCGGCGGCCAATCACTCCTTCCTGCCCAGCTGGCTCCCCCACTGGCGCCAGTGGCTCGCGGAGGGGAAAGATCTCTACCTCTATATACATACTGCCGACAACGCCCAGGCACCTGAGCTGGCCCGTCAGATCACCCGCTTGCTGGAGCAGGAGATGGCCCCCTGGCCAGGGGAAAACGATTGCGCACGGCAGGGAGTGCTGCGCTTTTAGCCAACCCATTCTGCGGCCATCGTTTCGCTGCAAAAAAAGTGCTTTTTTGTGGCGTGGCAAGCCCTGGCGTCAAGACAAACGGCCATCAATCCTCTACACTACCGCCCCAAGTAAGGGTCCGGAACATGGCCCGTACGAACAGGAGAGGTCCAAAGGATTTCACGACCAGCCACCCCGTTCGTAAACAGGTGATAAATCTACTCTGATGGGTGTCACCCAACGACTCAATTGAACAATACAGCCGGGTGATGTCCCGACTGTCAGGTTGCGCCAGCATGCATACCAAAGATCAAATTTTTGCCGCCCCGATCGCCCGATTGGGAGACTTCTGTTTTGACGAACAGGTCGTCGACGTGTTTCCCGATATGATCCAGCGCTCGGTGCCGGGTTACAGTAACATCATCTCTGCCATCGGCATGATGGCCGCCCGCTACGCCCAACCCGAGAGCCGACTCTATGATCTCGGCTGCTCACTGGGCGCCGCGACCCAGGCGATGCGTCGCCATGTCAGCCAGCCCGGCTGCCGCATCACCGCGGTGGATCTCTCCCATCCGATGATCGAGCGCGCCCGCGCCCACCTCTCCGGTTTCAAATCCGAGGTGCCAGTGGAGCTGGTGGAGGCGGATATCTGCGATATCGAGATAGAGAACGCCTCCGTGGTAGTACTCAACTTCACTCTGCAGTTTGTCGAGCCAGAGAAACGGGCCGCCCTGATCCAGCGCATTCATGATGGTCTGCGCCCGGGCGGGATCCTGATCCTGAGCGAAAAGTTCCGCTTCGAAGATGAACCGGTCAACGAGCTGCTCATCGATCTGCATCTCGACTTCAAGCGGGCCAATGGCTACAGCGAGTTGGAGATCAGCCAGAAACGCACCGCCCTTGAGAACGTGATGCGCACCGACAGCCTGCCGGTGCATCAGGCACGCCTGCGGGATGCCGGTTTCGTCCATCAGGATCTCTGGTTCCAGTGCTTCAACTTCGGCTCCATGATTGCCATCAAATCCAGCGACGCCCAGCCATGATCGACTTTGCCAATTTCTATCAACTGATTGCCAAAAACCGGCTGAGCCACTGGCTGCATACCCTGCCCGCCCAGCTGCACGCCTGGCAACATGACAACCAGCATGGCGACCTGCCGCGCTGGAATCGTGCCCTCAACAAGCTGCCGCAGGTGGCTCCCGGCAACATCGAGCTGAAAAGCCGGGTCGAAATAGGCTCGGCCGAGAGCCTTGGCGAAGGTGAACGCAAGAAGGTCGAGAGCCTGCTGCGCCACTTCATGCCCTGGCGCAAAGGGCCGTTCATCGTGCACGGCATCCACATCGATACCGAGTGGCGCTCTGACTGGAAGTGGGATCGGGTGCTGCCCCATATCAGCCCGCTCGAAGGCCGTTACGTGCTGGATGTGGGCTGCGGCAGCGGCTACCACCTCTGGCGCATGGTGGGTGAAGGGGCCAAGCTCGCGGTCGGCATCGATCCGAGCCCGCTGTTTCTCTGCCAGTTCGAGGCCATTCGCCACTTCGCAGGCAATGATCAGCGCGCCCACCTGCTGCCGCTCGGTATTCAGGAGCTGCCGGAGCTGCGTGCCTTTGACACCGTCTTCTCCATGGGGGTGCTCTATCACCGCAAATCCCCCATCGAGCACATCGAGCAGCTGCGCAATCAATTGAAAGATGATGGCGAGCTGGTGCTGGAGACGCTAGTGATTGACGGCGGGGTCAACGACGTGCTGATGCCCACCGACCGCTACGGCAAGATGCGCAACGTCTGGTTTATTCCCTCAAGCCGCGCCCTCAAGCTGTGGGTCGAGCGCTGCGGCTTCACCGACGTGCGGATAGTAGACGAGAATATGACCAGCACCGACGAACAGCGTCGTACCGACTGGATGATTAATGAATCCCTGAGTGACTATCTGGATCCAGACAATCCGGCACTCACGGTAGAAGGACACCCGGCGCCGAAACGTGCCGTACTGATTGCCCGCAAGGCCAAAGACTAGCCGATGGCGATTCAGGAAGTTACACTGACCCAATTCCAGGAAGCACAGTTAAATGAATGACATGAAAAGCAAATTAAAAGGAATGACCCTGCTCTCCCTGCTTAGTCTCGGCGGGTGTGTCAATATGGAAAAAGCGCCTCAGGTCCCTGCTCTGACGCTGGCCGAGCTTCGTAGCGAGCTGAGCCAGAGCGAGCAACGCCTGCAAACATCCATGGAACAGCAACAGAAGCAGTATGTGCAGCAACAGCACCTGCTGGTTCAGCTCAACACAGATGTCACCAATATGAAAGAGTCCGTCAAGCAAGTAGACCACAAGCTCGCCACCCTCCCCTCCGAGCCGCCCAAGCCGATGGCCATCCCCACCGAGAAGTGCCCGGCCCCCAATCAGGGTCACACCATCGATGGCAAGCTGATGGTCGGTGAAGCCGAGTGGATCTGGGTTGATGCGGCCAACGACGCCTTCCAGGCGCGGGTCGATACCGGTGCGACCACCTCCTCCATCAGTGCGCAGGAGATCACCATTTTCGAGCGCAACGGCAAAAACTGGGTGCGCTTCTTCCTGAGCCATCAGGAAGTGGACGACAAGATCCAGATCGAAGCGCCGCTGGTACGCCATGTACGGGTGCGTCAGGCCTCTGCTGACGATCTGGACCGCCGTCCGGTGGTGCGTCTGGCCGTGCGCATTGGCGACATGACCGAGAAAGCCGAATTTACCCTGAAAGACCGTAGCGACATGACCTTCCCTGTGCTGCTGGGTCGCGAATTTTTGAAAGACATCGCCGTGGTTGATGTGGCCCGCGAATATATCCAACCCAAACCCAAGCTCAAGGATGTGAAATAATCCATGGTTTCCCGTAAGCCGTTCTATTTGCTGGTAGCCCTGCTGTACATTGTCGGCCTGGGGATGACGATCTATCACCATATCGCGTTGGATGTGCCGCTGACGCCCGGTGAAAAGCGCCAGATCTGGTCCATCGAAGCCAAGCTGGAGTTTGAGGCGACCGGTGAGCCGGTGATCGCCTCCCTGGCCATTCCGGGCACCCAGCCCGGTTTCACCCTGATGAACGAGAACGCCGCCAGCCCCGGCTACGGCCTCTCCTTTGTCGAGAAAGATGGCGATGCCCGCGCCGAGTGGTCCATCCGCACCGCCTCTGGCCGTCAGGAGCTCTACTACCGCGTCGACATGATGGCGGATGCCCACGCCAAACCGGCCGCCAATCCGCAGCCGCCTGCCATCGAGAAGCAGATCGAGAGTGAGCCTTATGCCACCGCGATGAAGCAGATCCTCGAGCGGGCACAGGAGCGCTCTGCCGACGGCTACACCCTGACTCGCGAGATCATCAAAGAGATCGAGAAGCAGGAGCAGAACGCCGAGCTGCTGAAAAAGCACAAGAGCCGCGCCAACCTGATCGCCGAGCTGCTCAACAATGCTGACGTCCCCACCCGCGTGGTGCATGCCCTGAATCTGGAAGATGGCCGCCGTCGTCAGGAGCTGGTGGATTACCTGCAGGTATTCAACAGCCCGACCGACTACAAACTGTTCAACCCGCAAACCGGTGAACAGGGTCGTCCGGCCAACCTGCTGCTGTGGGAATATAACTCCGGCGCCCTGCTGGACGTGACCGGTGGTCACAACTCCCGTGTCAGCTTCTCGATGATCGAGCAAGAGCAGCCGGTCAGCGTGGCACTGGCGCAGAAGTTCGAAAAATCAGAGATGATGAACTTCTCCATCCACAGCCTGCCGCTGGAAGAGCAGACCCTGTTCAAGGGCTTGCTGCTGATCCCGATCGGCGTGCTGATGGTGGTGTTCCTGCGGGTTCTGGTGGGGATCAAGACCTCAGGTACCTTCATGCCGGTGCTGATCGCGGTCGCCTTTATCCAGACCTCGCTGGTCACCGGTCTCATCGGCTTCCTGCTGATCGTCGGCACCGGTCTCATCATCCGCTCCTATCTGTCGCGGCTTAACCTGCTGCTGGTCGCCCGAATATCGGCCATCATCATCATGGTTATCTCGATGATCGGTATCTTCTCCGCGTTCGCCTTCAAGCTGGGGCTGACCGACGGCATGAAGATCACCTTCTTCCCGATGATCATTCTCTCCTGGACTATCGAACGGATGTCCATCCTTTGGGAAGAAGAGGGCCCGAAAGAGGTGTTCCGCCAGGGCGGCGGCTCTCTGCTGGTTGCCGTCATCGCCTATCTGGCCATGGATAACGAGCTTATTCGTCACCTCACCTTCAACTTCCTCGGCCTGCAGCTGGTGCTGATGGCGACCGTGCTGTTGATGGGTAACTACACCGGCTACAAGCTGAGCGAACTGAAGCGCTTCAAGCCGCTGGTGGACGAGATGAAATCTGGCGTCACCCCGGGTAAGGACAAGTAACCGATGTGGTTCTGGGAAAAATACACCACCCCGTGGAGCCTGTCCCAATCAGGCATCCTCGGCATGAACAAGCGCAACCACTCCTACATCAGCCGCTACAATCCGCGCAGCCTCTATCCGCTGGTGGATGACAAGCTGCAGACCAAGCAAATTGCGCTGGATGCAGGGGTCACCGTGCCTGAGCTGATCGGTACCATCCGTGCCCAGCACGATGTGGGTCGCATCACCGAGCTGGTAAAAGATTGGCCGGGCTTCTGCATCAAGCCGGCCCGTGGCTCGGGCGGCAAGGGGATCCTGGTGATCCTGCGTCAGGAAGATGGCCTCTTCTATAAACCCAACGGCAGCGCCTCCAACGGTCAGGATCTGGAGCGCCATGTCTCCAACATTCTGGCAGGGCTCTATTCGCTTGGCGGCAAGCCCGACGTGGCACTGGTGGAAGGCCTTATCAACTTTGATGATGTGTTCGACGGCTACTCTTTTGAAGGGGTACCCGATGCTCGGGTCATCATCTTCAAGGGGTTCCCGGTGATGGCGATGATGCGCCTCTCCACCGCAGCCTCCGACGGCAAGGCGAACCTGCACCAGGGCGCCGTGGGGGTAGGTCTGTGCCTGCGTACCGGTCGTGCCCTGCGGGCGGTGCAGTTTGGCAATCCTCTGCGCCACCATCCGGATACCGGCCTCGACCTCTATGAGCTCAAGGTCCCACACTGGGATACCCTGCTCACCCTGGCAGCCTCCTGCTACGAGATGTCGGGTCTGGGTTATATCGGTACCGATATGGTGCTGGACAAGTTCCGCGGCCCCATGCTGCTGGAGCTCAACGCCCGTCCTGGTCTTGCCATCCAGATCGCCAACGGTCGCGGACTGGTGCCAAACCTCAAGACCATCGAGAAACTGGGACAGGTGAAGATGAACGTGGAGCAGCGGGTCAATTTCGCCAAGGATCACTTCGGGATCTTTGAGGAATAACGCCTCCGCTTGTGAACTGAGCGCGCCTATGGCGCGCTTTTTTTATGGCGATTGTCTGTCGTCACATACCTTCCCAACCATAGATCAGCACCTCATTTCGAAACAACGAGTACGCCAGCGAACGGCTGCTTGGAATAGCGAGGAGAGCGATGGAACGAGAAGAGTGTGGCCACTATGTCAGAGGATGGATAAATCTCAGGTATAAAAAAACCGGCGCCAAGACGCCGGTTCTTCAAGGAGAGTACGACCCGATTACAGGGAGTCAGCATTCTCGGACAGGTACTTGGCAACGCCGTCCGGAGAGGCTTGCATACCTTTTTTGCCTTTTTCCCACTGAGCCGGGCACACTTCGCCGTGCTCTTCGTGGAATTGCAGGGCATCGACCATGCGCAGCATCTCGTCGATGTTGCGGCCCAGCGGCAGATCGTTGACAACCTGATGGCGAACGACACCGTTCTTGTCGATCAGGAAGGAGCCACGGAACGCCACGCCGGCTTCCGGATGCTCAACGTCATAGGCTTTGCAGATTTCGTGTTTCACGTCGGCGATCAGCGGGTACTTGACCTGACCAATACCGCCATCTTCCACTTTGGTGTTGCGCCATGCGTTGTGGGAGAACTGGGAATCGATGGAAACACCGATCACTTCCACGCCACGCTTCTGGAACTCTTCATAACGGTGATCGAAGGCAATCAGCTCGGACGGGCAGACGAAGGTGAAATCGAGCGGATAAAAGAAGACAACGGCAGCTTTGCCTTTGATGTGGGATGACAGGTTGAATGAATCAACGATCTCGCCATTACCCAGAACAGCTGCGGCGGTAAAATCGGGTGCGGGACGGCCTACCAATACCATATTCAATTCCTCTTTATGTGAAGTGAACAATCCGGTGAGGATTGGGCTACCTAGAGCCAAGTCCATCTAATTCAAGCGACAAACTATAGACCCGGTGGTAGATTAGTTAAATCAAATTAAATAGATAGCATTAATCGGGTTTTTCTATGCAACGTTGGCCCAGCCTCAAACAGCTGCAATATCTGGTCGCTCTCGATGAGCACAAGAACTTTAACCGCGCCGCCAAGGCCTGTCATGTCAGCCAGTCGACCCTGAGTACCGGGATCCAGACGCTGGAGGACATGATGAACCTGCAACTGGTGGAGCGGGACCACAAGAGCTTCATTATGACCCCGGTCGGCATGGAAATCGTCGAGCGCGCTCGCAATTTACTCTCCGATGCGCGGGATCTCATGGAGCTCGGGCAACATCAGGGCGGCGTGATGCAGGGGACGGTACGTCTTGGCTGCATTCCCACCATCGCCCCCTTCCTGTTGAGCAAGCTGCTGAAAGAGTGCAGCAAAACCTATCCTGACCTCGAATTGTTGCTGCGTGAAGACACCACCAGCAATCTGCTCAAGCAGCTGGAACAGGGTCAGCTCGACTTGCTGATCCTCGCCCTGCCCATCGAGATCGGGGGATTTCACTGCAAGACCGTCGGCCAGGATCCGTTCCACATGGTGATGCCCGCCAGCATGGCGGCCGGTCTGCATACCCCGTTCGACTACAAGGAGCTGCCCAACCAGAGCATCTTCCTGCTGGAGCGGGAGCACTGCCTCACCGAGCACGCAGTGAGCGCCTGCCGCCTGCGGGACAAGAGCAAGATCAACCCGTTTGCCGCCACCAGCCTGCACACCCTGGTGCAGATGGTGGAAGCGGGTCTTGGCACCACCTTCCTGCCGCAGATGGCCATCGATGCCGGCATTCTTGCCAACTCCGATCTGGTGGCCATCCCGCTGCCGGGAGAGACCTCCTATCGCGAGATTGGGCTGGTCTGGCGCCCCAGCACCACCCGGGTACAGACCTTCTACAAACTGGCCGAGCTGCTTAAACCGCTGATCAGCCACAACGAGTGACAACAAACGCCAGCCCTCGGGTTGGCGTTTTTCAGTTCCCCGCCACATTTTTCCTCTCGGAGACTAGGTCTGGAGCCAGATCCCTGTTTATGATGGAAAAGTTGTCGTGTGCCCTCCTGCCCCCAGAACGATTTGGCAGGATATGGCGCTCGATAAATGTCTCGTTTGGTAGACCCGTCCGTGGAGAGAGCCCGATGTATCGCAAGCTGCTGCTATCCCTGCTGACTCTACTGCTGGCCGCCTGTTCCAGCACGCCGGAGCCGCCTCCGGCCCCCCGGCAGAGCAGTACCTTTGATGGCTTCTACCAACAGTGGCGCGGTGTTCCCTACCGCATGGGCGGCGCCAGCCGCGCCGGACTAGACTGCTCCGCCTTCACCCAGCTCGCCTACAGTCAGGTGCTGGGCTTAAACCTGCCAAGAACCACCGAATCTCAGGCCAGCATTGGCAAACCGGTGGATCGCTACCGGCTGCAACACGGGGATCTGGTCTTCTTCAAAACCGGCTGGCAGCAATACCATGTGGGGGTCTACACAGGTGCCGGCGAGTTTATTCACGCCTCCACCAGCAAGGGAGTGATCCGCTCCCGCCTCGACAACGTCTACTGGAACAGTCGCTACTGGCAGGCACGTCGGGTGACCCAGTAACCGCTCAAACGCCTGCTTGCGACACAAGTTGCGTGCCGATACTCTCCGTCAATCCCTGTCGCGATGTCGGGACACACAACCCGCGCTTATAACTCAATTGGCCCCAAAGCCTGCATATCACACCATTTTGTGATAAGGTGGTGGCCAATTTTTAACACTTTCGCCTTTTTCTCATACGCTCTCTGTCCTGATTGACAACAAGCGAGGCAATAACAAGCAGCGCGCGGCGAAAGTGGAGTGTGGCGCAACACTGCCGGACGGGTGGCCCACAGCTGCAGTATCAAGGGTTAAATAGATAAGGAGATCGTGCAATGAAACAGTATCAAAGCTGGCTGGGGCAATACCTGATGAGTCGCCGTGACGGTGACCACGCCATGGCATGCGAGATGGCGAGTTCCATCTGCGAGTTCTGGCAGCAGCAGGGTGATGAAAACGAACTGGACAAGTGGCAGCAGATTTACCAGAACCATCTGGAAAAGACCACCTGATCCCGACCGTTGCCTTGCTGCCAGCCACCCGGTGTTGGCAGCAAGGCCACTCGTGACCAACCACCATCAGCCAACCCCTCTCCCCCAATTTTCCCGCTACGTTAAACCGCTACCTTCGTTCACTCGCGCTTTACCATCTTCATTTTGCTCTTGCGCACCGGCCTCTGTTAATTACATCTCGGCAGCCATTCCCTGCGCCCAGTCGATAAAGGCCTGGATCTTGGGACACGCCCGATTGGGCAGGGTCGCCATGTAATAACGCTGCTCGCACTTGACCTCCAGCCCGGCAAAAGGGGCCACCAGCTCGTTGCGTGCCAGTCGCTTGCTCACCAGATTCTTGCGCCCCATGGCGATCCCGGCGTGATTCATGGCGGCGATGATGGCGAGATCCGAGCGATCAAAACCCATGCTCAGCTGACATGCCTCCAGGCTGACCCCGGCGTGGCGAGCCCAGCTGCTCCATTCGTCGGTATCCGAGTCAAATCCCCATGCCTGCCGATCATGAAGCAGACGGCACAAGGACAAGTTGGCTGGATTGCCGACAAGCCCGTGCTGCTCGGCATATTCCGGGCTGCAGACCGGCAGCATGTACTCATCCATCAGTGGGTGGATGGCAAGCCGCTCCTGGCTCTTCTCATCGAAATAGAGGGTCAAATCGATGCCATAACCATGCAGGTTGATGTTCTCGTTGCCGGTGATGATATTGAGCTCGATCTGCGGATGCAGGCGGGAGAAATCAGCCAACCTGGGCACCAGCCAGCACTGGGCGATAGAGGGGCGCGAATAGATGGTCAGGGTGCCGGAGAGCTCCTGATTCTTGATCTCCAGGATCTCCTGATTGATGAACTCCAGCGAAGATTTGAGCGCCCAGAACACCCGCTGCCCATCCGCCGTCAGTACCACCTTGCGGTGAAAACGCTCAAAGAGCTTGAACCCCAGCTCCTCTTCCAGCGCGCTGATCCGGTGACTCACGGCACTGGGGCTCAGCGACAACTCATCTGCTGCCATGGCAAAGGATCCGTGGCGGGCGGCCGCCTCGAAGGTGTGCAGCTTGGCCAGCTGGTAGCCACTCAGCAGCTTGTTGCGCGATATGTAATTATCCCCGTTATACATTCATTCCCCTCTTCGCAATGGCCGCCGATGATACACCCACAGGCCACCTTCAGGATGAATTCAAAAGACCCAAAGAGTGTGATTTCGATAAATTGTGACCAATGCAGCGCTCTTGCATCACCTCAGCTCACCCAAGTGGTCGATTTCATCATTTGTCAGCCCCGCCTCATTTTCATTCAATAAGCGCATAAACAATCACACACAACAGATGTCGAGGCGCAGTATGAGTTCAGAGGTATGGGTCATCGCTACCTTGCTAAGTAGCATCGTTCTTATCGTGGTTACCATAGTGAAGGGCAAGGTGCATCCTTTCCTCGCCCTGCTGCTGGCGAGCTTCTATGTCGGCACCCTGATGGGGATGAACCCGGTCAACATGGTCAATGCCATGGAAGCGGGCATTGGCGGCACGCTAGGCTTTCTCGCCGCCGTCATCGGTCTTGGCACCATACTTGGCAAGATGATGGAGGTGTCGGGGGCGGCGGAGCGCATCGGTCTCGCCCTGCAGAGATGCCGCTGGCTCTCGCCTCAGGTCATCATGGTACTGGTCGGTCTGGTGTGCGGCATCACCCTGTTTGTCGAAGTGGGGGTAGTGCTGCTGATCCCGCTCGCCTTCTCCATCGCCCGCAAGACCAACACCTCGCTGCTGACCCTGGCCATTCCGCTCTGCACCGCCCTGATGGCCGTGCACTGCATAGTGCCGCCCCACCCGGCAGCCCTCTACGTCACCAATCAGCTGGGGGCTGACGTCGGCTCGGTCATCGTCTATGGCCTCGCGGTCGGGCTGTTTGCCTCGCTGGTGGGCGGCCCGCTGTTCCTCAAGCTGCTGGGTAACCGGCTCCCGTTCAAGGTGGTACCCGATGCCTTTGCCGACATCAGGGCCCGCGATGAAGCAACGCTCCCGACTTTGGGCGCCTCGCTCTTTACCGTGCTGCTGCCCATCCTGCTGATGCTGGCCAAGACGGTCGCCGAGCTCAATATGGAGCACGCCAGCCACCTCTACACCGTGCTGGAGTTTATCGGCAACCCCATCACCGCCATGTTTATCGCAGCCTTCACCGCCTACTACTTGCTGGGGATCCGCCAGCAGATGAAGATGGAAGGGCTGCTCAACAAGACCGAGGAGTGCTTCTCCTCCATCGCCAATATCCTGCTCATCATCGGGGCGGGTGGCGCCTTCAACGGCGTGCTCAAAACCAGCGGGCTGGGCGACTCTCTGGCCACTATCCTCTCACAGTTGGATATGCACCCGATTCTGCTCGCCTGGCTGGTGGCTATCGTGCTGCACGCCGCCGTGGGCTCCGCCACCGTCGCCATGATGGGCGCCACCGCCATCGTCTCCCCCATCATGGTGCACTACCCGAACATCAGCCCGGAGATCATGACCCTGGCCATCGGCTCTGGCGCCATTGGCTGCACCATGGTGACCGACTCTCTGTTCTGGCTGGTCAAGCAGTATTGCGGCGCCACCCTGAACGAAACGCTCAGGTACTACACCACCGCCACCTTGGTCGCCTCCCTGATGGCGCTGGCCGGTACTTTCCTGCTCTCCTATATCGTGTAACAAGACCGAGAACACTATGAAAAACATCGACGTCCAACAACTCACAGCGCAATTTCCACTGGTGCAATCCCTGATCGCGCTTGAGCCAGTCACCTGGTTCAACCCCAACACCACCACTCTGGCTGCCGGTCTGCCCTATGTGGGGCTCGATAGCAGCAATGTGGCAGACGCATCCGCCCGCTTGGCCCGCTTCGCCCCCTACATGTGCGAGGCCTTCCCCGAGACCCGCGCCAGCAACGGTATTCTGGAGTCCGACATCGCCGCCATTCCGGCGATGCAGGCCACGCTCAACCAGCGTTACGGCGTTGAAGTCACCGGTAGACTGCTGCTGAAAAAAGATAGCCACCTGCCCATCTCCGGCTCCATCAAGGCGCGCGGCGGTATCTACGAGGTGCTGGCCCATGCCGAGCAGCTGGCCATCAAAGCCGGTCTGCTGCGAGAAGAGGATGACTACCGCAAGCTCTTTAGCGAGGAGTTCCGCCAGTTCTTCAGCCAGTACAGCATCGCAGTAGGCTCCACCGGCAACCTTGGCATGTCCATCGGCATCATGAGCGCCAAGCTGGGCTTTACCGTCACCGTCCACATGTCTGCCGACGCGCGGGAGTGGAAGAAACGCAAACTACGTGAACATGGAGCCATCGTGGTCGAATATGCCGAAGATTACGGGGTTGCGGTAGAACAGGGGCGCAAAGAGGCCGAGCGCGATCCCAACTGCTTCTTTATCGATGACGAGAACTCCCGCACCCTGTTCCTCGGCTACTCGGTGGCGGGCGAGCGGGTGAAAAAGCAGTTCGACCAGATGGGCATCAAGGTGGATGCCGACCACCCGCTGTTCGTCTATTTGCCCTGTGGCGTGGGCGGCGGCCCGGGCGGGGTGGCCTTTGGTCTCAAGCTCGCGTTCGGTGATCATGTCCACTGTCTGTTTGCCGAGCCGACCCACTCCCCCTGCATGCTGCTGGGGGTTCACACCGGGCTGCACGATGCCATTGCGGTGCAGGATCTGGGCATCGACAACCTTACCGCAGCCGATGGCCTCGCGGTGGGACGCGCCTCGGGTTTCGTCGGCCGCGCCATGGAACGACTGCTCGATGGCTTCTACACCCTGAGCGATCAGGAGATGTATGACCTGCTGGGACTGCTGGCGCGCGATGAACAGATCACACTCGAACCTTCTGCTCTGGCGGGTATGGCCGGCCCGTGGCGGGTGGCAGCCAATCCCGAGTGGCTCACCGGGCGTGG
>NZ_JBFODN010000070.1:0-14300 GCF_040908345.1 Aeromonas sp. R3-1 | reverse complement strand
GTGGCTTTGTCCAGCAGGGCGTAGAGGCCAAGCAGGGAGGGGATCACCAGCGGCCAGTAGCCGAAGGGGGAGAAGGCCAGCACGGCGATGGCACCAGAGGCCAACGCACTGAGGCTTAACAGAATTTTGGAAGTAACAGGGGATAATCTCACGGGCGATGGTGCTCGTCTTGGTGTGCAACTGGGGTCGAATGGCCGGTATCTTAACCTGTAAGCGGGACAACGGCGAGCCTCGATGCCGGTGGCAGAGAGCACAACGCCCCGAGGTCGGGGCGTTGTTTCACACATCGAGCAGAGCTGCCTATTGCGGCTCGGATTGCGCCGCCGCGTGGTGTTCGGGGATCTTCACCTGCAGTTGCTGCAGACGGCGCCGGTCGGCGTGCATCACCTTGAACAGGTAGCCATCCAGCTCGATCTCCTCGCCCTTCTTGGGCAGGTGGCTGAATGCGTGCATCACCAGACCACCCACAGTATCCACCTCTTCATCGCTGAATTTGGTGCCGAAGAAGTCGTTGAAATCCTCGATCTCGGTCAGGGCACTGATGGAGAAGACCCGCTTGCTGAGGCGGCGGATTTCGTCCGGCTCATCCTCGATGTCGTCAAACTCGTCGTCGATCTCGCCAACGATCAGTTCCAGTATGTCTTCGATGGTCACCAGACCGGAGACGCCACCAAATTCGTCGACCACGATGGCCATGTGGTAGCGCTCTTCACGGAACTCCTTGAGCAGACGGTCAACCCGTTTGCTTTCCGGCACGATCACCGTGGGGCGCAAGATTTTCTCGAGATGCAGCGGCTCGCTGGCGTGATGGCCGCCAAACCCGAAGGGGAGCAGGTCCTTGGCGAGCAGAATGCCCTCCACATGATCCTTGTCCTCGTTGATCACCGGGAAGCGGGAGTGGCCGGACTCGATGATCACCGGCAGGATTGCATCCACCGGCTGGGACTTCTCGATGGTCACCATCTGGGAGCGGGGGATCATGATATCGCGCACGCGAAGATCAGCGATCTCCAGCACCCCCTCGATCATGTCCTTGGTGTCCTGATCGATGAGGTCGCGCTCTTCGGCATCGGCTATCACGTCTACCAAATCATTGCGGTCTTTTGGCTCGCCCTGGAAGAGTTGGCTGAGTTTGTCGAGCCAGGTTTTCTTCGGCGAGCCGGTACTAGGGTGATCGTCGGTCATTTTCTCTCTTGGTTACTCGTATGAACACACTTGAAATAGTTCGGGTTATATAAGGATGGCCATCTGCTGTTTCAAGACGATGACCATCCGGTTCTTTACTCTTCGTCGTTCAGATAAGGATCGGCAAAACCGAGCTCCTGCATGATGTCGCGCTCAAGCGCTTCCATCTCTTCGGCTTCCTCATCCTCGATATGGTCATAACCTAGCAGATGCAGACTGCCGTGCACAACCATGTGGGCCCAGTGGGCCATCAGGGGCTTGTTCTGCTCCTCGGCCTCGCGCTCTACCACCTGACGGCAGATCACCAGATCGCCGAGCAGCGGCAGCTCCAGACCGGGCGGCGCCTCGAACGGGAAGGAGAGCACGTTGGTGGGCTTGTCCTTGCCGCGATAGGTGAGGTTGAGCTCGTTGCTCTCCGCCTCATCGACGATACGCACCGTCACTTCAGCCTCCTGCTGGAAGCCGAGAATGGTGCCGTCGAGCCAGCCTTGCAGCTGGGCTTCGGTGGGCAGGCCGTCAGTGCTGGCACTGGCCAGTTGCAGATCCAGGGTTACGCTCATTGCTCACTCTCTTTGCTGGCGTTTGTTTGGCCGGCTACCTTCTCGGCTGCCTGTTTGGCATCGAATGCCTCGTAAGCCTGCACGATACGGGCCACCACCGGGTGGCGCACCACGTCTTTGGACTCGAAGAAGTTGAACGACAGACCATCGACCCCTTGCAGCACTTCCAGAGCATGGCGCAGGCCGGATTTGGCGTTGCGCGGCAGGTCGACCTGGGTGATGTCGCCGGTGACCACGGCCTTGGAGTTGAAGCCGATGCGGGTCAGGAACATCTTCATCTGCTCGGTGGTGGTGTTCTGGGCCTCATCGAGAATGATAAAGGCGTCATTGAGGGTTCTTCCGCGCATATAGGCGAGCGGCGCCACCTCGATGATGTTGCGCTCCATCAGCTTCTCGACCCGCTCAAAGCCCAGCATCTCGAACAGGGCGTCGTAGAGCGGGCGCAGGTAAGGATCCACCTTCTGGGATAGATCCCCGGGCAGGAAGCCGAGCTTCTCCCCCGCTTCCACCGCCGGGCGAGTCAGCAAAATGCGGCGAATTTCCTGACGCTCCAGCGCATCCACCGCCGCCGCGACCGCCAGATAGGTCTTGCCGGTACCGGCCGGGCCGATGCCGAAGCAGATGTCGTGGCGCACGATATTGGCGATGTACTGGGCCTGATTTGGGCTGCGTGGTTTGATGAGACCGCGCTTGGTCTTGACCGTCACCTCCTTGCCATAGGGGATGCTAGGCGCCGGTTCGTCATCCTGCTCCAGCACCCGCGACTCCTGAATGGCCAGATGGACCATGTCGGGAGTGATATCGGTCACCTTGCCACCCTTGAGGGGCTGGGTTTCCACATAGAGGTGCTTGAGGATGACGGCGGCGGCATCCAGCTGGGCCGGTTTGCCCACCAGCTGGAAGTGGCTGTCACGGTAGCTGATCTCGACGCCGAGGCGGCGCTCCAGCTGCTTGATGTTGTCATCGAAGGGGCCGCACAGGCTGGCAAGGCGCTGGTTGTCGGCGGGCTCCAGATGCAGATTCAGGGTCGAGATGTGTCGGCTCAAAATATCCTCGTCTCAAGGCGCTCCCCATCCGCCGGGCGAATGGGGAGGAGGGGATTAATGGGGTGTGAAAGCGGCCACGCCCAGCTCGTCCGGTACGTTATCCGGGCGACGGGCCAGGATTTCGCTCGGTGCGGTGGCGATCCGCAGGTTCATCTCGCTCTCGCCGCGGATGAACTTGCCGCGCAGGGAGTTGGGACGCACCTCGGTGATCTCCACGTCGGCAAAGCCGCCGATCAGGGTGTGCTGGCCTTCGAAGTTGACCACCCGGTTGTTCTCGGTGCGACCACACAGCTGCATCGGATCGAGCTTGGATGGCCCTTCCACCAGGATGCGCTGGGTGGTGCCCAGCATGGCGCGGCCAATCTGCATCGCCTGGTTGTTGATGACGTGCTGCAGGCGGGCCAGACGGGCTTTCTTCACTTCCATGTCGACATCGTCGGGCATGTCGGCGGCCGGGGTGCCCGGGCGCGGGCTGAAGATGAAGCTGAAGCTCATGTCGAAACCCACATCCTCGATCAGCTTCATGGTGGCCTCGAAATCCTCATCGGTTTCGTTCGGGAAGCCAACGATGAAATCGGAGCTGATGGTGATGTCGGGACGGGCGGCACGCAGGCGACGGATCTTGGATTTGTACTCCAGGATGGTGTGCGGGCGCTTCATCATGGTCAGGATACGGTCGGAGCCGCTCTGCACCGGCAGGTGCAGGAAGCTGACCACTTCCGGGGTGTCTTTGTAGACTTCGATGATGTCGTCGGTGAACTCGATGGGGTGGCTGGTGGTGTAGCGAATGCGATCGATACCGTCGATAGCGGCCACCAGACGCAGCAGCTCGGCGAAGGTGCAGATGCCGCCATCAAAGGTCGGACCGCGGTAGGCGTTGACGTTCTGGCCGAGCAGGTTCACTTCGCGCACGCCCTGCTGGGCGAGCTGGGCGATTTCGTAGAGCACGTCGTCCAGCGGTCGGCTCACCTCTTCACCGCGGGTGTAGGGCACCACGCAGTAAGTACAGTATTTGGAGCAGCCTTCCATGATGGAGACGAACGCGGTAGCCCCTTCGGCGCGCGGTTCGGGTAGGCTGTCGAATTTTTCGATCTCGGGGAAGGCGATATCAACCTGTGCACCACGGCCCTCTTGCACTTCCTTGATCATGGCGGGCAGGCGATGCAGGGTCTGCGGGCCGAACACGATATCCACATAGGGAGCGCGTTGGCGAATCGCATCGCCCTCCTGAGAGGCAACGCAGCCACCCACGCCGATCACCAGACCGGGCTTGTTGGCCTTGAGCTTTTTCCAGCGTCCCAGCTGGTGGAACACCTTCTCCTGCGCCTTTTCGCGGATGGAGCAGGTATTCAGCAGCAAGACATCTGCCTCTTCGGGCTCTTCGGTAAGGGTGTAGCCATTGCTGGCATCCAACAGGTCGGCCATTTTGGACGAGTCATACTCGTTCATCTGGCAACCCCAGGTTTTAATGTGAAGTTTCTTGCTCATTGCTTCTCTTGACTTGTTTTGAAATCGGCATGGTCAAAGGACCGCGCATTTTACTCCGCAATCTGGATACTGCCTAGCTAATATCCAGCTGGCAATGGTGCTCACCCGATACCTGTTGCCAGCAAGCTCAATAAGCTTTCTCCTTGATTTGACGCAGCAATTCCCCGTTTGTCTCACTGTTTATCAGCCGCCCTTGCGCTATCATGTTGCCATCCGGTTCACGTCCGGGCGCTGTCGCCGGACGCACCCTTTCAGGAATAAATGTATGGAACAGTGTGATATCGCCATCGTCGGCGCCGGCATGGTGGGCGCCGCCACAGCCTGTCTGCTGGCGGCTCAGGGCCTCTCGGTGCGGGTCATCGAGACCCAACTGCCGGAGCATTACGCGCCGGAGCAGCCGCTGGATCTGCGGGTCTCTGCCATCAGTCAGGCCTCGGTGGCGCTGCTGGAGCAGGCCGGTGCCTGGCACCATCTGCAGCAGATGCGGCTCTGCCCCTACCGCCGACTGGAGACCTGGGAGCTGGACGGTTTTGCCACCCGCTTCAATGCCGCCGATCTCGGTCTGCCCCAGCTCGGCTACATCATCGAAAACCGGTTGGTGCAGCTCGCCCTGCTCAAACGGATGGAGGATTTCCCCACCATCCAGACCCATACCCCGGCGGCGGTGACCAGCCTGCGCCAGAGTGCGGATGAAGCTGTGCTGACTCTGGACGACGGCACCGAGCTGGCGGCCCGCTGGGTGCTGGCTTGCGATGGTGCCGAATCCCACACCCGCAAGCTGGCGGGTATCGGCGTATCGCGCTTCGAGTACCGCCAGCACTGCATGCTGATCAATATCGACACCGACTTTGCGCAGGAAGATATCACCTGGCAGCAGTTCACCCCGAGCGGCCCGCGCGCCTTTCTGCCGCTGCCCGGTCAGCACGGCTCTCTGGTGTGGTATGACAGCCCGGCCCGTATCCGCGCGCTGGCGGCCATGAGCAACGAAGGGCTTGCCGCCGAAGTGCGCCGCCACTTCCCGAGTCGGCTCGGTGGATTTACCGTCACCGGCAAGGGGAGCTTCCCGCTGGTGCGCCGCCACGCCAACGACTATCACGCCGGTCGGGTGGTGCTGCTTGGCGATGCTGCCCACACCATCAACCCGCTGGCGGGGCAGGGGGTCAACCTCGGCTTCAAGGATGTGGCCTGCTGGGCTGATCTGCTGCAAGGAGCTGGCGCCGACTGGCATCAACTGGCGTTGGCCGAGCGTTACGAGCGGCGCCGTCGTCCCGACAACCTGCTGATGCAGTCGGGGATGGATCTCTTCTACGGGGTGTTCAGCAACGAGATTGGCCCCCTCAAGCTGGCCCGTAATCTGGCACTCAATCTGGCGGATAAAGCTGGCCCCTTAAAGGAAATGGCGCTGCGCTATGCACTGGGGCTGGTTTGACAGGTAGAAACCAGATAGCACGGGCTGAATGCGCGAAGGAGCAAAGGTGATGAACAAGGCACTGCTGGTGATCGATTTTATCAACGATATTGCCCATCCCGACGGGCGCATTGCCGCCTCGGCAGCCCACGTGGTGGAGCAGGATGCCATTGCGCATGCCAATCAGGCGCTGGCCCATGCCCGCGCCCACGGTTGGCTGGTAGTGCTGATCAAGGTGGGCTTTGACGGCGGCTATCAGCTGCAACCCAAGGGGTCTCCCATGTTTGGTCGGGCTCATCAGTTGGGGGCGCTCTCTTTGGCTGACAGCGGCACCGACTTTCACCCGGATCTGGATGTGCGGCCCGGTGATCTGGTGCTGACCAAGCCCAGGGTCAGCCCCTTCTATGGCACGGCGCTGGAGCCTGCGCTGCGGGCCAACCACATCGACCACCTCTATCTGTGCGGGGTGAGCACCAGCTGGGCCATTCAGGCGGCAGCGCGGGATGGTCACGATCGCGACTACGCCATCACCATTCTGGAGGATGCCTGCGCCGCCGCAGATGCCACCGAGCATCACACCTCGCTGCGGATGCTGGGCCGCATCGCCGAGATCATCAAGGTGTCCCGACTGGCTTGATCCTTAACGCAGGCTGAGCCCGATCACCGTGTTGAGATTGACTCAGCGGCTCCTTGTCGGGCCGCTGCGCTTTTGGGCAACATGATTGTCGGGCAATATAGTGCTCACATGGATAACAACAAGGATGGACAGATGCGTTATCAGGGACGGATCGCGAGCTGGAACGAGGCGCGCGGCTTTGGATTTATTACGCCGGAGCAAAATGGCGCCGAGCAGACAATCAATGGATCACGCGGTGCAGGGCTGTTTGTGCATGTTACGGCGCTGAAATCAGATGGCCGCGTGCCAGAGCCGGGGGAGCGTGTCACCTATCTGATCGGCAGTGGCCAGGATGGCAAACCGAGGGCGTTACAGGTCTTTTTCCCCGATCGCCCGCTCACGTTGGCGGATGCCGTGCCGTCGGCCGCATCATCGGCGGCGCCATCGTTTCGGGCGGCAAGTCAGCCGCCACGATCCACCTCGACCAGAGAGAGAAGTAACTCCTATCGACGTCGCAAGAGCAGCTGGAGTGGCAAATTGATCCCTCTGCTGGTGCTCGTCGGCCTCTTTTCCATCTATTCCCGTTTCTCGGCCGAGTCGATGGCGCCATTGCCGGTCTCCTCTTTCAATCAGGAGGGGGTCAGCACGCCACAGGCAACGACCTTTATTCGTCAGTGTGATGGTCGGCAGCATTGCTCCCAGATGACCTCCTGCGAGGAGGCAACCTGGTTTTTGCAACATTGTCCGAACACCAAAATGGACGGAGAGGGCGATGGCATCCCCTGCGAAAATCAGTGGTGTGGGCATTAAATGTGACTTATCAGATACATATGCTCATGATGTGCTCTTGTTATCCGGAACAGGGAAACTGGCCTGAAACCTTGCCGGATGATGTTCGATGGTGAAATTTGGTCTCAGTTGGCTAAGTGGGAACGGGGTGCTTTACTCTATCTGCTGACTTAATTGTTAATAGATGGCGGTATGCCACTTTTGCCACAGGATGGCCACCATGGCGGATGAGATACAGACGCGGCAGAGTCACTTCGCCGAGCGAGCCCATCATCTGGCTGCGCTGCTGGATTCGCTGGAAGACCAGATATCGGTGATAGATCGGGATGGCGTGATCCATTACACCAATCTCGCCTGGGATCTGTTTGCCGAGCAAAACGGCATGCCCAAGGGATATAACTGGATTGGGGTCAATTACATGGGGGCTTGTGACGCTGAATCCGAGCCCTCGGGATTGGCTGCCGTGGAGGGGATCCTCCGGGTTATCCGTCATCAGCAGGAGAAGTTCTATCTGGAATACCCCTGCCACAGCCCCGACACCCATCGCTGGTTTATGATGCGAGTCGCGCCGGTACCCGGACTTGACGCCGAGTATTTTTCCATCGCCCATATCAATATCACCGAGCGCAAGCTGCTGGAGCTGGAAGTTGCCAGCCTCTCCCAACATGATCCCTTGACCGGACTGGCCAATCGGCGGCTGTTCAACAGCTTTTTGCATAACGAGTGGCGGCGCAGCATGCGTGAACATACCCCGCTCTCCCTCATCATGCTGGATCTGGATAACTTCAAGGCGTGCAATGACCATCTTGGTCATCAGATGGGGGATGGATCCCTCCAGCTGGTGGGCCATCTTCTGCAATCCTTCTGCCAGCGTCCGGCGGATCTGCCCTGCCGTTTTGGTGGTGACGAGTTTGCCCTGATCCTCGGCAATACTGATAGAGATGCGGCCCAGCGGATTGGAGAGGAGATCCGCCAGGCCATCAACGATCTCGACATCGTGGTGGCAAATAATATTCAGCTTAGCGCCAGCATTGGCATTGCCACCTACACGGCTGAGCAACTGCTGGAGGGAGAAGGGGCGTTGCTGGCCGCGGCCGATGCGGCGCTTTATTGCGCCAAGGGGGCGGGTAAAAACCGTAGCCACTGCGCCAGCTGTTGAGCCGCATTGCCGCTTTTGTCCTGCATGCGCCCCCTTGATGGGGGAGCACTGTTTTGACGTGGCACGATGTTAGCTACCAGCGAGCGTTGGTTTCAGCGCTCGGGCGTGGCCGACATCGGCAGGGGATGGCTGGCGATCACCTGCCTGACGAAGTGATCCCGGATGGGGTCGGCAAAGTCCGGATTCCATACCATGCTGACCTCCCACTCGGAGCTGGGACCAGAGAGAGGATAGAGGGTGACATCGGGCCCTGCGATAAAGCTGACGCTGCGTGGCAGGATGGCGTTGCCGATGCCCGCCGCAACCAACGCCACCAGCGTCTGGATATCTTCGGCCTCTTGGACCATGCCGGTCAGCCGATTGGCGCCGAGAAAACCGGCGATCTGCTGGCTGAGCCCGGGGCAGCGGTGGCCCACCATCTGCAACAGGGGTTGACTGGTCAGTGCCTGCTGGACGTCGAATGCGGCCGGGTCTGGTTCGGTCATTCGTGTCGGCACCGCCAGCACCAGCCGGTCGATCAGCAACCTGTGCTCGCGCAACTGCGGCAGCTCGGGGCGGCGCATAAAGCCAAGCTGGAGCTGGCCGGAGAGCAGCTGCTCCTGCTGGATCGCGGAGGGCATATCCTGCAGATGGACCATCACGTCCGGGACCTGCTGCTTGAAGCGGGCGACCAGCGAGGGTGCAAGCGCAAAGCTCGACAGGCCAAACCCAATCTTGAGCCGACCGGCCACGCCACTCGCCACCGCCAGCGCGTGACGTTCAAACTCCCTGCCGTGTTTGACCAGTGCGCTTGCCTGAGTGAGCAGCTGGGCGCCGAGCGCCGTCAGCTCGGCGCCGTGGCGGCCCCGTTTGAACAGGGTGCAGCCCAGCGTCTGCTCCAGCCCCTGGATCTGCTTGGTGAGGGCCGGCTGGGTGATAAAGAGGCGGCTGGCCGCTTCCCGGTAGTTGGCGGTGTCGGCCAGCGTCACAAACGCCTGCAGTTGCCTCAAGTCGAATTTCATTCCAATTTGTTATCCAAAGTGGCGATTTATTGATTATAAATTATCTAATCGCCTTGTTCTAATGGCTCGGCAAGGGGGGAATCGTCCTCCTCTGAACCGGAACAAGGAGCCATATCATGTCCACTCAACGTTATCTTTTTTTGATCAAGGGCAAGCTGGTGCTGGCTCAGCCGTTGGCGGCCCCGGAGACGGGGGAGCTGCTCGCCAGCCTGTTGCAACAGGGGTTTGTGGTCGGCCCGCTGCAGGTGTGGGCAGGCAGCGCCGAACAGGCGCTCGCCTGTTATGAACGTGCCGCCCAGCAGCAGGCTTTTGCCGATGCGCAGCAGGGGGCTGAGCCTGAGCTGGCGGGAGTATCGGCATGATTACCGACATGAACACGATCACCCTGTCGGTATCCGCCCTGCTGCTCGATATGGATGGCACCCTGGTCTGCTCGATAGGCGATGTGGAGAAGGTGTGGCGGCTCTGGTGTCAGCATCATCAGCTTGCCCCCGAGCCGGTACTGGCGATGTGCCACGGTATGCGCTCACGTGAGGTGATCCGGGCGTTGGCCCCGCAGCTGGATGTGGAGCTGGAAGCGGCGCGGCTCGACGAGCTGGAGATGCTGCATACCGGCGGAGACGCCATCGCTGGGGCTGGCGAGTTGCTGCACTGTTTGCCGCCAGAGCTTTGGGCCATCGTGACCTCCGCCAGTGAGCGGGTTGCCCGCCATCGCCTGAGTTGTGCCGGTTTGCCGCTGCCCCACGTACTGGTGGGGGCCGAAGAGGTGGTCAATGGCAAACCCGATCCCGAGCCCTATCTGCTGGGGGCTGAACGGCTTGGCGTCTCGCCCGCTCGTTGCTTGGTGTTCGAGGATGCCCCGGCCGGTATCGAGAGTGCCCTGCGTGCAGGTTGCACCGTGGTGCAGGTAGGGGGCGATGCGCCGCTCAATCCGGCGGTGGTGGCGGTGATCTGCGACTGGTGCGAGGTGAAGGTGGAGTCGGGGGAGGCGTCCCTGCTGGTGACGCTGCCCACCTGAGCGGTGGATAGAGCGCGTTATGACCGCAGATTGCGGTATGAACCATCGCCATCAACACTGTATGCCGCAATAAAAACGCCCCCGAGATGCGGGGGCGTTTTGCTTTCTCAACGGTTATTTGAAAACACGGAAACGGGTAGCGTCGTCGATAAAGGTCTTGTCGCCGGCCGGTTGCTTGATGCTGCCAAAGGGCATCTGGGCACGCAGCAGCCAGCTGGCGGGCAGGTTCCACTCCTTGCGTACCGCCTCGTCGATCAGCGGGTTGTAGTGCTGCAGGGAGGCACCGACTTTCTCCTGCGCCAGCGTTGTCCAGACCGCAAACTGGGCGATGCCGGTGGCATGTTCCGACCAGATGGGGAAGTTGTCTGCGTAGAGGGCGAATTTTTGCTGCAGATCCTTGATGACGTCGGTGTCTTCGAAGAACAGCACGGTACCAAAGCCTGCGCGAAAGCTGCCATCTACCTTGGCCTCACTCTGGGCGTAGGCTTCCGGCGGCACAATCTTTTTCAGCTCGGCTTTGACGATATCCCACAGCTTGTGATGCTGGGCGCCAAACAGGATGACGGCACGGGAGCTCTGGGAGTTGAAGGAGGAGGGGCTGTGCCTGATGGCATCCTGGATCAGGGCCGTCAGCTGCTCCGGTGTATGGGACACCTGGTCGCCCAGGGCATAGATGGTACGACGTGCTTTGATCTGTTCGATAAACGGACTGCTCATAACATCTCCTTGTTCTGCTTGGCGTTGCAGCCGGTGATGGACGGTTTGTCCAGCGCCTGCCGAATCAGGTATAGACTATAACACCCGCGATGCAGAGCGGGGTTAACCCGGGGTAACTAGCGTTTTTCCTGTCAGTTGATATTCGTTTGCGAACCTTGAAGTTTCGTTAATGTTGGAAATGTCATTTAAGGGGCGCGAAAGTGATATTAATCAATGATTCACTCTCCTTTCTCTCCCACAATCCCCGTATGTTTTCTTGGTTCGGATGTGATGTGAGCCGTTCGTATCTCAATAAACGCTACTATGTGCTGGTCCCCCTCTCTGCATTGATTGGTTTGATGATCCTGATAGTGACGATCATCATGGCTATTGCCAGCTATCTGAGGGATATCGACATGACGGTATCCGGTTTCGGCCACATGGCATCCTCCGTTGAAGCGTCCCTGATCCACGAGATGGTGAAGGTCAATGAGCGGCAACTGGCAGTGCTGGAGGCTTCGCTCGACAAGGAGAAGATCGCTCGCGGCGGGCTGGCCGACTCCCCCATCTGGGCCATTGCGCACAAGATCAAACCAGGTAACCACTACATCTACTTTTACAACCTGAACGCGGATCGTATCGACAGCTACCCGGACTGGCTACCGCCCCCCGGTTATCAGGCGGCGCTGCGACCCTGGTATCAGGTGACCACCATGCCGGGCGACGAGCTCGTCTGGTTTGGCCCCTACCCTGAATACAATACCAATGAACTGATACTCAGCCTGATTAAACGGGTGCGGGACGATCAGGGGCAACTGCTGGGGCTGCTGATGGTCGACATGTCGTTCGACTCGCTGCAGCAGGCGCTACAGCGGACGGTTGGCGGCAATCAGGCCGCACTCTATCTTACCTTGCGCGACAGCGGCCAGCTGGTGGTGGGCAGCAATATGGATCTGCTGGCAGATCACCCCATCGAGCAGCATCAGGGCCAGCAGTGGCTCGGTCTGGATGTGTTGTGTCATGGCACTTTCCTTAAGCGCGAGCTGGCGGATATTGGCTGGGATCTCAATATCTATCTGCCGCCCGTGCTGTTTCGCAACAGCCTCTATGAGGCGCTGCAGATGGTGGTTTTACCATTGATCTCCCTGTTTGCCATCTGGTGTTGTACGCTGAGTCTGCTGGTGCGGATCTTCCGCCAGGAGCAGGCGCTGGTGTCGGGTTCACTGACCGGTATCGTGCGCAATCTGGAGAGTTCTCCCCCCATCACCAAGGCCAATACCTGGTTTGTGCGACGCAGCCTGAACGAGATCGATCAGGTCAGGGCCAGCTTCCTCAAGGGGCAGGATGCGCTGTTGCGGGACCCTCTGACCGGTATCATGAACCGGCGAGCCTTCGAGCAGCACAAGAGCGCGCTGGAGCTGAGGGGGGAGCGCTTCTGGCTGCTGCTGTTTGATATTGATCACTTCAAAGGACTCAATGACAGTCGGGGTCATGCCTTCGGCGATCAGGTGCTGTGTCGGGTGGCCAATTGCCTTGCTGATGTGCTGGGGGTGAGCACGGTTTACCGGATTGGTGGCGATGAGTTTGCCGCTCTGCTGCAACAGCCGCAGGATGAGTTGGCGGAGAAGCTCAATTGTCTGCTGGACGTGGTGCGACATCAACAGTGGCGTGAGCACAAGGGACAGGTCACCTTGAGTATCGGCGGCGCCTGCCATTCACCCGTTGCCGACCCCATCTTCGAGCGTGCTGATGCAGCCCTTTATCGTAGCAAGGAGGCTGGCCGGGACTGCTGGCATCTGGCGGATGAGGCTGCTGACTGACAGCTTTTGTCCCAGCGCGGCGGGTCTGTGCCGGGACACGACAACCAGATTGTGGGTCACTCTGCCGTAATAGTTTGGCTTTTTGGTGATTTTAATCTTTAAATTCAATTGCTTGATTTTACTCTTCCATTCTGGGCGGTGGCCGTGCGGCCATTGACTGTCGCATCCCTCATTTCTGCTGGCTGGCGAACCCCGTGGCGCTTTGTATAGTGCCGCTGAATATTAATCAGGTTTGACAGGAGTACCCATGGAGATGAATTCGCGTGCTCTTCGCGCACTGGCACTGCTGGGCGCCTTGCTGGCTGGCAGCACGACCGTGCACGCCTCCGAGACCCTCAATACCATTTTGGGTGGCGGCGCAGGCGGGGTGGCGGGCACCATGATCGGCAAGGAGCTGGGTGGCGATACCGGTGCGCTGGTGGGAGCGGCGTTGGGCGGTGCTGCTGGTGGGGCTGCGACGGCCAACAAGGGCAACAAGAATGAAGCGGCCCTTGGCGGCGCTGTGGGGGCGCTGGGCGGTGCCGCCATCGGCAAGAGTGTCGGCGGTGATACCGGTCAGCTGATCGGCGCCGGGGTCGGCGGGGCGAGCGGTTCGGCCATCGGTGCCAAGACCGGCGATGGTCATAAGAGCCAGGATCGCTATTACGATGATGACGACGATCATCACCATCACAAGCACCACAAGAAGTACAAAAAGCATAAAAAGCACAGATGGCATGACGACGATTGATGTGTGTGCAGTGAGTGCGGAAGATGCAAAACGGGGCCTGTTGGTCCCGTTTTGCATGGTGTGGTCACTCGATTTTGCGGTGACTCGCTCGTGCGGTTACACCAGCCGGTGCTGACGGCGACCGGCGGCAAAGGCGTTGATGTTGTCGATCAGCTGATCGGCTAGACGCTGCATCGACTCCTCGCTGGCCCAGGCCACATGGGGGGTCAGAATGAAGTGGGGGTATTGCAGCGCCTTCATCAAGGGATGGTCGGGGGGCGGGGGTTCGACGCTCGCCACATCGAAACCGGCACCACCGAGGCGACCGTTGGCCAGCGCTTGCAGCAGCGCCTCCTCATCCACCAACCCACCGCGGCCGACGTTGATCAGCAGGGCGCCCGGTTTCATCAGATCCAGCTCCCGCTCGCCAATCAGGTTGCGGGTGTAGGGGGTGAGCGGGCAGTGCAGGCTGATGACGTCCGAGCTTTGCAGCAACTCGTCGAGGGGCAAGCGATCCTCGTCGTGACTGGCGCCGACCTGGCTCTGGGCGTAACGCACTGTCATCCCCATCCCTTTGGCCCGCTCGCCGAGCGCCTGACCGAGCGTCCCTTTGCCGATGATGCCAAGCTGCTTGCCGTGCAGATCCATGATGTTGTGGTCGAAAAAGCAGAACTGGCCGCTCTGCTGCCAGCGCCCCTCCAGCAGCGACTGGCGCCAGCAGAAGAGGTTGCGCGACAGGGCCAGCATCAGCGCCATGGCGTGCTCCGGCACCGAGGGGCCCGAGTAATTGCGGATATTGCACACC
>NZ_JBFODN010000007.1:0-43310 GCF_040908345.1 Aeromonas sp. R3-1 | reverse complement strand
TGGCCAATTCGATCCCGCGCTGGGGATCCAGTTCGATTTGGTGGCACAGTTGCAGGTCGGGGGCATCCCAAGCCAGCAGCTCGGCGTCCGCCAGACCAGCGCAATCATCCGCAGAAGTGTGGCGGGCAATCTCGATGGCCGCTTCAACGGCGGCACGAATGGCGGGTTTGCTCAGATCGGTGGTCGAGGAAGATCCCTTGCAACCATCGCGATAGACGGCGATGCCGAGGGCGCCATCTTTATTGAATTCAATGCTTTCCAGTTCACAACCCCGGGTGTTCACCGACAACCCGGTCTGCTTGCTGATGGAGACTTCGGCCAGCGAGGCGCCCAGTCCTTTGGCTATCTCCAGGGCTTCGGCAACCACGGCCTCGAGATGGGCTTGATCCTGGCGGATTTGGTCTTGCTGATCCATAACTCACATCTGTATGAAAGAAGGAAAGGGGGGTAAGCATATCAGACCCCTGCGTCCAGCGGGAGAAGCTGGTAACATATCCGCCAAACGTGAATGACAGGAATCAAGAGACCGATGAGTCAATATCAAGACGACAACGAGTTCGAAGACTGGGGCCCCAGCAAGAGCCAGCTCAAGCGCGATGCCGAAGCATTGCAGAAAATGGGGGAAGAGATCGTCTCCCTCAGCCACAGCGAGCTGGAAAAAATCCCGTTGGATGAAGAGCTTGCAGAAGCTGTCGAGCTGGGTCGCAAACTCAAGCCGAAGAAGGATGAGTCCTTCCGTCGCCATCTGCAGTTCATCGGCCGCCTGATGCGCAGCCGCGATATCGAGCCGATTGCCGAAGCACTCTCCATCATCAAGAACCGTCACTCCACCGTGAATGCACGCCTGCATCGCCTGGAGCAGTGGCGCGAGCGCCTGATCACCGAAGGTGACAGCGCCCTCAACGAGCTGATGTCCCAGTTCCACGAGCTGGATCGCCAGAAGCTGCGCCAGCTGATCCGCTCCGCCAACAAGGAGCGGGAGCTGAACAAGCCGCCGGTCGCCTACCGCGAGATGTACCAGTATCTGCGCGGCGAGATCGAAGACCTGCTGTGATCCCCGAAACACGCCTCCCCTCGCGGAGGCGTGTTTCTATTGATGCCTTTTCCTCTCCACATCCCCCGCCATCCCTGCACGTTTAATATATCCACCACTTCGCTACCCCAACCATAACGGCCCATCTCAACAGCCCCGTTAAATCGCAGCTTCAGAGCAGTTAAAGACAAATCCGTTAACAACTTGGCATCATTTTGTTTGACATATTGAACGGCCTTGGCAGACTGAAGAGAGGATCCATGCCGTCGCTGCCCAGGCTGACCAACGATTCTGTCACCCGGCCCGACGCGGGATCCCATGACCATGCCTTGAGGCATGCCCTTGCCCTGCCGGTTTGCAAGGGCCTGCCCAAGGCGCAGGATGAGACTTCAACGCCAAGGATAATTAAGGTGCCCTATGCCAAATCCCCAGCCTCCCGCCACCCGTAAACCTGTCGTGCTGATGACCATGGGCGCCCAGCCCCGCAACGGCCACGCCTATCAGGTGATGACCCACAAATACATCATGCCGCTGGTGGAGATAAGCGGCTGCGTCCCGCTGCTGGTACCCACCTGCTGCGGCACCGCCGATCTGGAGCAGTATCTGGATCTCGCCGATGGGGTCTATCTGAGCGGCGCCGGTTCCAACATCGATCCGGCCCTCTACGGTCAGGAGAACCTCACCCCGGAAAAACAGCAGGACAGGGATCGCGATCTGTTCGATCTGCCCCTCATCAAGGGGGCGCTCGCCCGTGGCTTGCCGATCCTCGGTATCTGCCGCGGAATGCAGGAGATCAACGTGGCGCTGGGGGGAGACATCCATCAGAAGGTCTATAACGAGCCGGGTTATGACGATCACCGGGAGGATGCCGACGATCCGGTCGACGAGCAGTATGGGCCGAGCCATCAGATCAAACTGCTGCCCGGCAGCTGGTTTGCCAAGCTGATGGGGGAAGAACAGATTCCGGTCAACTCCCTGCATGGGCAGGGCATCAACCGGTTGGGGAAGGGTCTGGAGCCGTTGGCCCACGCCGAAGATGGGCTGATAGAGGCACTTCATGCTCCCGCACTGTCACCCTTTTTGCTGGCGGTGCAGTGGCATCCGGAGTGGAAAGCCAATGAAAACCCCCACTCCATCAAGATCTTTCAAGCCTTTGGCGATGCCTGCCGCCAACGCAGTGCATTGATGGCAGCGAGTTAACCCCTCATCGATTCAGTCGCCAAACCCGCGCGCCTTGAGCTTGGGCAGTCCACCCCGCTCGGGGCGCAAGGTGCGGCAGATATCCATCCCCTTGAGCCCGCGCTGGATATGGTCAGGCGAATGACCAAACACCATGCCGTTGCTGCGGTAGAGGTTGTTGTCATCCAGCTCGAACTTCTCGCCGCCGATCAGCAACTGCTCGCGGCCATTGACCGTATCACCCCGCTTGATGGGAACCTTCATGTCGCTCAGCACCTCGCCGGTGGCACACCCCTCACGCCAGCGCGCCTCGCTGGAGAAGGGGGTAATGGCTATTTCACGCCAGGAGCCATCCCGGAATTCGACCCGATACTTCTCGGCCAGCAGGTCGCAGCCAACCAATGGCAACAGGGCCATCAAACAGATGATTTTCTTTGAAAATTTCACTCAATCGCACTCCTTTGCCCGGTTCTGCACAGGATAAATAAATTGCCGCCCCAACGCACCATTTCCCCGCGCCGCAGCAGCTATGCTGGAAATAAAACCACAATAAGGTGCTGCTATGGCTGGCGAAAACCTCACCGCGCTACCGACGCTGATCTGGATTGGCGAACACCCGTTCTGGACCCTGCTCACCCTCTCCCTGATGCTGATCCACTTCTGGCGCCGTCCGGGACAGCGACGGGAGCTGCTCTCCAAGCTCAGTTTCGTGATGATAAGCGCGGTGGTGATCCTGCTGATCCAGCTGGAAGGGGGCTGGTTCAAACTGCCGCTGCCCCATCAATTGCTGATCGAGATCTCCACCCTGCTGGCCGGCCTGATACTGGTCAAGATATGGGGGATCCTGCTGTTCGAGTTTCTGCTCCCCCTCTGCCATGTGCGGATCCCGCGGATCATCGCCGATATCGTCATCACCATCGGCTATATCGGCTGGGGTCTGTTTCGCCTCTACGCCTCCGGCATGGCGCTCGGGGAGATAGTCACCACCTCGGCGGTGATCACTGCGGTCATCGCCTTCGCCATGCAGGACACCCTGGGCAACCTGCTGGCCGGGGTCTCCATTCAGCTCGACAACTCCATCGCTATCGGTGACTGGCTGCAAGTCGACACCACCCAGGGCCGGGTGGTGGAGATCAACTGGCGTGCCACCACCATCGAGACCCGCAACTGGGAGACAGTCGTCATCCCCAACAGCCACCTGCTCAAACAGCGCTTCACCGTGCTCGGGCGCCGTCGTGGCGAACCCTTGCAGTGGCGGCGCTGGGTCTGGTTCGATCTGACCCTGGATACCTTGCCGACCCAGATCATCGCGCTGATCGAGAAATCCCTGCGGGAGACCAAGCTCCCCTGCGTCGCCAAGCACCCGCAACCGGACTGCCTGCTGATGAACGTCGAAGGAGGGATTGCCCGCTATGCGGTGCGCTACTGGCTCACTGACCTGGCTCGCGACGATCCGACCGACTCCATGGTACGCAGCCTGATCGATGCCGCCCTGCGCCGCAACGATCGCCGCCTCACCCCGCCGATCTTCAACGTTTTTATGGCCAAGGAGAAGCAGCATCTGGATGCCCGCCACAAGCGCCACACCGCCGAACGAACCGATACCCTGCGCAAGCTGCCGCTGTTTGCCATGTTGCAGGAGAACGAGCTGCTCCAGCTGGCCGATCAGGTGAAGTTCGCCCCCTTCGTCAGCGGCGACATCATGCTGGAGCAGGGGGATGTCTCCAGCTGGCTGTTCGTACTGGTCAAAGGGGAAGCCGAGATGGTGGTCAATGTCGAAGGGCGAGAACTGAAGCTTGGTACGCTCAACGCGGGAGACTTTTTTGGCGAACTGAGCCTGCTCACCGGGGAGCCCAGCTCCTTCACGGTGCGGGCGGTGGCCACCGTCGAAACCTATCGCATCAATCAGGCAATGTTTCAGGAGCTGGTGATGCAGCGCGAGACGCTGGTCGAGCCCCTCTACCGGGTGCTGAGCGACCGCCAGCAGGAACAGCGGGCGTTGCTGGAGCGGGAGGCGGAAGCCATGAAACAGCCACCACAACAGCTTGATCTGCTTGATAAACTGATGAAGCTGTTCGGTGGAAGATGACGTAGCATGGCATCGTATTGAGGACGTGAAGAGAGAACAGCAGCCATGTTACTGACAACCCTGGCCCTTGCCGCCAGCCTGCAATTTGATTGTCCCGCCACCATCGAGACTCACCAGCAGCTGCTGACCCCGCAGCAGGGCTGGCAGGCGTTCACCCGCAATGACGATGGCAAACCGGACGAAACCCTCAGCCACCGGCTCGATAATCTGGCCCTGTTCGACGGAGATCCTGCCGAACTGGCCCAACTCAAACCGGATAATGGCGACAGCGACGAGATCCACTACTGGAGCCAGCTCGATAGCAGCCTGCGCCCGCTCTATCTGGTCTGCCGCTATCAGAACAGCGCCATCACCCTGCAGCAGGCGCTGCCCGTCGGCATCAGTTACTGCCGCGTCAACCAGCGCGACCGCTACACCCTGCTCGGGCTGGTTTGTCGCAAATAGCGGGCGTAACCCCTTGCCATATATCGCTATTCGCTGACAGCCATTACCGCCTGAGCCGGGCCACCCGCCAGCGCCATCAGAGCAGCAGCTCGGCCAGATCCTCCAGAGCCGTCAGCTCCACGTCCGGCAACAATTGCAACTGTTGCCACGGTTGTTGCCGCTCGTTGAGCCAGGCGGCGCGAAAGCCGTGGAGGCGAGCCCCCAGTACATCCGTCTCGGGATGATCCCCCACATGGAGGATCCGCTCCGCAGGCAGCTTGAGGGCACTGCGGGTCTGCTCAAACATATCAGGGGCAGGCTTCATTCTGGCATTCATCCCTGCCTTGCAGACCAGAGTGAAATAGGGCTCAAGCCCTGCCTGCACCAAATCCAGATTGCCGTTGGTGATCACCACCAGCGGATAGCGTTCGGCCAGTCTGGCCAGCAGCTGATGAGTGGACTCTCTCACCTCGATCTTCGAGCGCTCTGCCAGAAACGCAGCAAACACCTGCTCCGCCTCGCGGCTGGCCTGCTGGTCGGCCATCCCCCCCTCGACCATGGCGGTACGGATGGTCTGCTGACGCGCCAGGCTGACATCGTGGCGCAACTCGGGGTTGGCCAGCAACACGGCGCGTTTTAACTCCAGCCAGCGCGGCTTGTCGAGCATGGCGGTGGCCAGATACTCGCTGCGCAGATGGCTCAGCATCCACTGCTCGGCGCGCACGATGGCGGGGCCGTTGTCATAGAGGGTGTCATCGAGGTCAAACGAGATGGCAGCAACCGGCTGCCAGCGGCGATAGAAGTGCATGGACTCTCCTCTGCAACGGGGCTCATGGCCCGTTATTCATCGTCCTGCGCATCCGGGTCACGCTTGGCCCTGGGGTGGGCGCTGTCGTAAACCTTGGCCAGATGCTGGAAGTCGAGGTGGGTATAGATCTGGGTGGTAGAGAGGTCGGCATGACCCAGCAGCTCCTGCACTGCCCGCAGATCGCCGGAGGACTCCAGCATATGGGTGGCGAAGCTGTGGCGCAGCTTGTGGGGATGGACGTGGGCGTTGAGCGCTTGCTTATTGCCCCAGCCATCGAGGCGGGCTTGCACCGAACGGGCCGACAGCCGCTGCTTGCGGCTGGAGACAAACAGCGCCTCGCTCTCGTCCCCGGCCAGCAGCGGGCGCACCTTGAGCCACTTCTGCAACCACTCGACCGCCATCCGGCCGATGGGCAGCACCCGCTCCCGCGAGCCCTTGCCAGTCACCTTGAGCTGACGGTCGTCGAGCTTCAGATCCACCAGATTGATCCCCACCAGCTCGGCCAGACGCAGCCCTGAAGAGTACATCAGCTCCATGATGGCGCGATCCCGCACCGCCAGCGGATCCTGCTCGTCGGTGATGTTGAGCAGTTGGTGCATCTCGTCCACATCGAGGTTTTTCGGCAGCGGCCGCCCCTGTTTGGGGGTGACGATGCCACGGGCCGGATTGGCGGTCAGCCGCCCCTGCCGCACCTGCCAGTCGCAAAAGCTGCGCAGGGCAGAAACCTTGGTGGAAAGGGAACGAGGAGCAAGGCCCCCCTTGTGCATCCGGGTCACCAGAGTGCGCACCTGACTCGCCTCGAGCCGACCCCAGTCAGTGAGCCCGAGGGCCACCAGCTCGGCGGTCATCGCCTCCAGATGGGCTTGATAGTTATTGCGGGTATGAGGGCTGAGCTGACGCTCGACCCTCAGGTATTCGATAAAGGCCGCCAGCTCGTCCGCCAGTGCCGCAGGCAGTGGCGGTGCGACGACGGGAGCTTTGGCGGGAACCCTGGCCGGTGTTCTAGCCATGAGTCAACTCGGGCAGACGCAGTTGCAGCAGGCGCCCCAGTTGGCCCAGCAGCAGGGTGTCGTTGTGGGGAGTAAAGTGGCCGGGATCCGAGCTGGCGAAGGCCAGCACGCCGAGATCGCCGAGCCGCATCAGGGCCACCGAGTTGACCAGCACATCGTGGCCAAACAGTGCCTGCTTCTCGCTCTGGCTCAGGCGGCCAAAGTAGTAATCCTGCCCCGGCAGACGCTGACCCAGCAGGGATTCAAGCTGCTTGCCCTGCGCCAGAAAACGCTGCTCTGGCCCGCTCAGGGCAAACTTCTTGGGATTGAGCCAGAGCCGCAGCCCGGTCAGGCGCAGCCGCTGGACAAAGGCCTTGCCCATCACGGCACTCACCTCGAACAGGGTCTGGCAACCGTACAGCTCGCCGTAGAGATCGGCATAGACCCGAAAGATCCGCTCGTTCTCGCTGGCGATCCCCATCAATTCGGTGATCTCCTGCTCCAGCTGTTCGATCCGCTCGCGCTGACGCTCCAGCTGGCGCTCGACCAGCGAGACCGACCCTTTGCGTTCATGGGGAATGCGGATCCGGTCCAGCACGGCGGCATGACGTTGGAAAAACTCGGGATAACGGGCCAGGTACTCCAGCACAGTGGCTTCATCCACCGATTGCTCCTGCCGTTTGAGTTCGCTCATAAATTGGTTGATCCATCAGAGAAATGGGGCTCGCTGCCCCGACATCATGGGCAAAGGGGGCCAACGCCCCCCGTACCTGAACCTTTATCGGCTAAACCTCTATCTGGCCGTCAAACACATGCTCGGCGGGACCTGTCATATAGACCGGCTGGCCCGGCCCCTTCCAGGCGATGGTCAGCTTGCCGCCCGGCAGGCTGACGGTGACCCGCTCCTTGAGCTTGCCCTGACTGATGCCAATCACCGCCGCCGCACAGGCACCGGTGCCGCAGGCCAGGGTCTCGCCACAGCCCCGCTCGAATACACGCAGTTTGATCTCGGTGGCATTGACCATCTCCATGAAGCCGACGTTGACCCGCTCGGGAAAACGCTCGTGGCGCTCCATGATGGCACCGAGCGTCTCGACCGGTGCATCGGCGACCGAAGGCACCTCGATGACGCAGTGGGGATTGCCCATGGAGACCACGCCACACATCACGGTATGCTCCTGCGCCCGCAGCAGATAGGTTTTCTCTGCCTTCTGGGCCCGGAACGGGATCTTGCCCGGCTCAAACTGGGGAACACCCATGTTGACCGTGACCTGATTCTCCCCCTCCAGCTGCAACACGATGCGACCCCGGGCGGTACTGACCGCGATGCGATCCCGGTTGATCAGCCCCTTGATACGCACGAAACGGGCAAAACAGCGGGCGCCGTTGCCGCACTGTTCCACCTCGCTGCCATCAGCATTGAAAATGCGATAGTGAAAGTCGAGTTCAGGGTCATAGGGCGGCTCCACCAGCAGCAGCTGGTCAAAGCCGATCCCGAAGTGGCGATCTGCCAGCTTCTTGATGACGTCATTGCTGAAAAATACCTTCTGGGTGACGCCATCCACCACCATGAAGTCGTTGCCCAAGCCATGCATCTTGGAAAAATCTATCAACATCGTGCATTCCTGTGCTGTTAGGGCTGTAAAAACTCACCGTCAACCGTTATGAAATCATTGTCCCAGACTGCGCCATCAGGGCAGCAGGTGCTCACCGCGCCAGAGATCGGCCAACTGCTCACGCTCGCGGATCAGGTGTGCTTCGGCACCATCCACCAGCACTTCGGCTGCGCGCGGACGGGTGTTGTAGTTGGATGACATGGTAAAGCCGTAGGCACCGGCCGAGCGCACTGCCAGCAGGGAACCCTCGGCAATGGCCAGAGTGCGCTCCTTGCCGAGGAAGTCGCCGGTCTCGCACACCGGGCCCACCACGTCATAGAGCGCGGGAGCATGACCGGCACGGCTATCCACCTCGATGATGTTCATCCAGGCGCCGTAGAGCGAGGGGCGCAACATGTCGTTCATACCGGCATCGATCAGCGCGAAGTTGCGGGTTTCGCCCGGTTTCAGGTACTCGACCCGGGTCAGCAGCACGCCGGCATTGGCGACGATGGCACGGCCCGGCTCGAACAGCAGGGTCAGATCCCGGCCCGCCAGCTTCTGCTTCAGCGCTTCGGCATACTCGGTCGGATGGGGTGGCTGCTCGGAACCATAGTTGACCCCAAGGCCGCCCCCCACGTCCAGATGATGGATATGAATGCCTTCCGCCGCCAGACCATCGATCAGCCGCAGCAACTTGTCAGCCGCTTCCATAAAGGGATTCAATTCAGTGAGTTGCGAGCCGATATGGCAATCCACCCCGACGATCTCGATGTTCGCCATCGCGGCCGCCTTGCGATAGATGGCGGGCGCCAGCTCGATGGGAATGCCGAACTTGTTCTGCTTGAGGCCAGTGGAGATATAGGGGTGAGTACCGGCATCGATATCCGGATTGACCCGAACCGAGACGCGAGCCTTCTTGCCCATGCTGCCCGCCACCCGATTGAGGCGCTCCAGCTCTGCTTCCGACTCCAGATTGAAACAGAGGATCTCTTTATCCAGCGCGAGGCGCATCTCGGCTTCACTCTTGGCGACCCCAGAGAAGACCACTTTGCCCGGATCACCGCCCGCCGCCAGTACCCGCGACAGCTCGCCACCGGAGACGATGTCAAACCCCGAGCCCAGACGGGCCAGCAGGTTGAGCAGCGCCAGGTTGGAGTTGGCCTTCACCGCGTAGCAGATCAGATGGGGAATATCGCCAGCGGCCTTGTCGAAGGCGTGCCAGTGGCGCTCGAGGGTCGCACGGGAGTAGACGTAAAGCGGGGTACCGTACTGCTCGGCAAGCTGTTGCAGCGAGGTTTGCTCGGCCTGAAGCTGGCCGTCGGCGTCGTAGTTAAAGTGATCCAAGGGGGCGGTTCCTTCCTAGAATGGGTGCGGCATTAGTGCGGCGCGGCCTCGGTGGCAGCCTCAGTGGTCGCAGGCGGTGCTGCTTGCTGTGTACTCTGGCTCTGTGGCTGCTCGGGGGGCGGCATATAGAGCGGCCCCTTCAGACCGCACGCGGCCAACCCGAGGGACAGAAGAGTGGCAAGCAGACACTTGGTGAACTGGGTGATCATAATGGTTCGCTGCGAAAAAATTTTTGGCCCTCTATAATCGCACTCACATTGTTAAAAGCAACAGGATAAACCGATGAAGGATCACGAGTATCACGCCCTGACCGACGCCTTTTTCCAATATGTGGAAGACACGCTCGACGAGGGGTATCCAGATATCGACTGCGAACGCAACGGCGGCGTATTGACCCTCTCTTTCGAGAACAAGACCAAGGTCATCATCAACAAGCAGGAGCCACTGCACCAGATTTGGGTCGCCACCCGCGAGAACGGCTTCCACTTCGAACTGCAGGGTGACACCTGGATCGACAACCGCTTCGGCCACGAGCTCAAGGCGCTGCTGAGCCAATCCTGCACCGCCCAGGCTGGCGAAGAGGTGGTGTTCCCATGATCGACCTGCACCCGCAGGGCGCCCGTCACGCGGTGATCTGGCTGCACGGGCTGGGTGATTCCGGCGCCGGTCTCGCCCCACTGGTGGACGCGCTGGATCTGCCCGCCGAGCTACCGGTGCGTCACCTGCTGCCGAATGCCCCCGAGCGCCCCATCACCATCAACATGGGCTACAAGATGCGCGGCTGGTACGACATCAAGAGCTTCGAGGATCCCGCCGAGCGGGCCGTGGAGTCCCATGTCCGTGACTCGGCCGACCAGATTGCCGCATTGCTCGATCAGCTGGTGGCCGACGGGTTTGCCCCCGAGCATATCGTGCTGGCAGGCTTCTCTCAGGGCGGAGTGATTGCCTCCTTCACCGCGCTGCGCTATCAGGCACAGCTGGCGGGCCTGCTCTGCATGTCCACCTATCTGGCAGCCCCAGACAAGCTGCTCGGCGAGATGAGCGAGGCTGCTCGCACCCTGCCCATCTGCTACATGCACGGCATCTACGACGATGTGGTGAGCCTGTCGCTCGGTTGGGATGCCAAGAACCGGCTGGAAAGCGCCGGACTCGCCCCCGAGTGGCACGAGTACCCGATGCGCCACGAGATCTGCCGTCCGCAGCTCGGCGACATTCGCAGCTGGCTGCTGGCCCGCCTCGGCGCGTGAGCCCTTCCGGCAAAGCAAACGGCCTGCATCTGCAGGCCGTTTTTTATGGCGATACCAACTGACGGGTCAGCCCACTTCTCGAGCGGGCGGCACCTGTTCGCGCAGAGTGCCCTGACTGCGATAGGGGATCACATCCAGTTCGCCATTCACTTGTACTATCTCGTAGTACTGGGGCAGGTTGAAGTTGATGAACTGCCCATCATCGCTGAACCGCTCGTGATTGGAGGTGTAGAAGCGGTTGACCCCCGCCACCAGCTCATCCTTGTTGCCGGCAAAGTGCTGGTAGATCTCCACCCGGTTCGCCTCATCGAGGATATAGATGTTGGTGCCCGCATCCCGGGTATCGAAGAAGAACTGCACCAACCCTTCGCTGGCGTAGGCATCGACGATGCTCGGCAGATGCTGGCTGTGGGTCTTGTCGAGCCGCAGCGGCAGGTGATCCAGCTTGTTGTGGGAGATGTGACGGTAAAAATCGATGGCGTTTTCCAGCTTCTTCACCGACACCCCGCGCCGCTCGAAGAAGATGCCGTACTTCTCGCGGCCAAGGGCCATGGTCTTGACCAACTGCTGCTTGTCGCGGGCAAGGCGCAGATCGATACACTCCGCCACCAGCGTCTGGAAACGGGAGCGCACCAGAGAACGGAAGTGCTGGCTGTAGCAGAACACCTCGATCATCTCGGGGGCGGCGGCATCCTGATGCATCTTGCCGAGGATGGTGGTGAGGGCATCGACCACAGCTTCATCCCCCTGGAAGTGCAGGGTACGGATCTCGCTCCAGGAGTTGCGATAGACCAGATCCACCGAGCCCACCAGACACTCCTGATTGCGACCAAACGAGAAGACATCCACGGTATTGGCGTCAAATTCGATCACCTGACCGACCCAGTGACTGGTCGGGTCCATCTCCAGATTGAGGAAGATGGAGAGCTGACGGATCTCGCACGGCCGGCTGAGGGCCAGGTTGGTGGCCAGTGGGTACTTCTCGGGGAAGCAGCCGGAGAGATCGCGGCAGAACTGGTGCAGATTGTCGATGTGCAGATCCGAACCCTGATTGAACAGGTGCACCCGCGACTGGGGCGTCAACAGATCGTTGAAGTAGGCCCAGGAGACCAGCTTGCTGATGTAGCCGTTGAACTCCAGCGGCGCACGGCCAATGATGTCCACCGGCTCCAGCGAGTGTTTGTAGAGATACCAGCCGGCGCGGTTGAGGCGACCGTGGGGCACCTGCACGAAGCTGAGGTCCGGCTCGCTGAGATCAGGCGCGATCTTGAGGTTGATACGCTGCACCTTGCCCGGCAGGCTCTCGAACGCGGCGTAGAGCTTGCGCGACAAAATGCCGATATCTTCCGGGTTGATCGACTCGCTGATGTTGTTGCGGCGGGCGAACTGGATCAGATTGCGGTAGCTCTGCATCAGGGCTTCCAGCAGCTCGGCGTGAGCGATCTTCACCTCTTCGATCTTCCATTCGTGGCGATGATCGAGTTGATAGAGTTTGTCCTGACTCCAGCCCCAGTAGGAGACCAGCTGGCTCATCTGCTCGCGGCGCCACTCGGGGGAGTGATCATCCTTGGGATGGCTGAGACCGTCGCACACCTTGAGGTAGAAACAGCGGCGCACCAGATCGAGCCGCGCCATGTCGCCGATGGACTTGAGGTAGTTGGTCACCTTGTCCAGCATCAGACAGTAGTTGTCGAGCCGGTAGTGCATCCCCTCGTTGTGCTGGAACCAATCGCGACCAATCATCGACAGCAGGCGGGTATTGGGATACTCGTGGGAGTAGGCTTCCATCAGCACCGACTTGAGCACCGCCTTGTAGGGAGAGTCGATCCCCTTGTAGAGCTGCCACAGGGCGGAGCCGAAATACTCTTCGGCCGGAATACGGTCAAAACTGCCGAGATCGAGCCAGTCGTCCTGCTTGAGCTTGCCGCTCCCGAACAGCTCGTTCACATACGCATCGTAGTGATCATCACATTCGGTGGGCACCAGATACCAGATCAAGCGTTTGCCCGCGATACGCATGGCACTGCGGTAGAACTCGTCGAGCAGCAGCAGGTGCTGGGCACTGCCGCAGCTCTCCCCCTGCATCTGGGCATCGTTGGTCTGGCGGAACTTGTCTTCCGGGATCAGGAAGAAGTTGAGATCGACCCCGCGCTGTTCGGCCCACTTGGAGAGTTGCTGGCACTTCAGCTCCAGCAGATCGAGCCGCTCCTGCGACAAACCGGCCACGTGGCAGACCCAGATATCGAGATCGGAGTGACAGCATTGACCGATGGAGGAGGTGCTGCCCATGGAGTAGAGCCCCTGAATAGCTCGATCATGGGTTGCCAGACCGCTCTGACAGTTGGCGTTGCGGCAGAGGTCATCGATAAAGGCTTGCTGCTCGTCGGTGGCGCTGAAGCTCCAGATGCCATGAGGGACATCACCGGAGACATAACCGGGCAGCAGGGGGTGATTGAAGTGCAGCATGACAGGCAGCAGTTGGAATACCTGCTGCCCATAGCGACTCATGAGGCCTAACGCCCGTTGCGTCTTGAGACGGGTAATGTCGTCATAACGCGCAACCAGCGTATCGATGTGTTCCTGCAATGCCCTGCCTATCACCTAAGTGAAAATGACGCACCAAAAGGGGGATACGTCAAAAAAGTGTGATCATGTTAACAATGCAAACAGCGGTGGTAAACAAGCCTTCAGCTAAACGCCAGATTATTTCTGGTATGACCACATCAAGTATCAGGGGAAATCATTAAATTCCAATACATTCAATGAATTAATCAACACCACTTGCTTAATGAAAATCATTTTCAGCATGCATTTTTGAGCTTGGCCCCGCTTTTGCCGGCTCCGCCATGAAAGCCCGGGCAAAGGGTGGTAATATCGATTTCCTTCTAAAAATGAAACAACTGATTGATATGGCAGCCCGAACCCTGAAAATTGCCACTCGCAAGAGCCCGCTGGCCCTGTGGCAGGCCAACTTTGTCAAAGACCGGCTCGAAGCCCTGCACCCGCAGTTGCAGGTCGAACTGGTGCCCATGAGCACTCAGGGTGACAAGATCCTCGATACCCCGCTGGCCAAAGTGGGCGGCAAGGGGTTGTTCGTCAAGGAGCTGGAGACCGCCATGCTGGAAGGACGGGCCGATATCGCCGTTCACTCCATGAAAGACGTTCCGGTGGAGTTCCCCGAGGGGCTCGGTCTGCACACCATCTGCGAGCGGGAAGATCCCCGCGACGCCTTCGTCTCCAATCGTTTCAAGGCCATTGCCGAACTGCCGCAAGGGGCCGTGGTCGGCACCTCCAGCCTGCGCCGCCAGTGCCAGCTGCGCGCGGCGCGCCCGGATCTGGTGATCCGCGACCTGCGTGGCAACGTCAACACTCGCCTCGCCAAGCTGGATGCCGGTGAGTACGACGCCATCATCCTCGCCGCCGCCGGTCTGAAACGACTGGAGATGGCGCACCGCATCACCGCCTTTATCGAGCCTGAGCAGAGCCTGCCCGCCAACGGTCAGGGGGCTGTCGGCATCGAATGCCGCCTCGACGATGTTGAGCTACACGCTCTGCTGGCACCGCTGGAACACGCCGAGACCCGCGCCCGGGTGCTGACCGAACGCGCCATGAATCGCGCCCTGCAAGGGGGATGTCAGGTGCCTATCGGTGCCTACGCACTGGTCGAAGGTGAGCAGATCTGGCTGCGCGGTCTGGTGGGTAGCCCGGATGGCAGCCAGGTGATCCGTGACGAGATCCGCGGTCCGCTGGCCGATGGTGAGGCCCTCGGCGAGCAACTGGCCCAGCGCCTGCTGGCCGCCGGTGCCGACGAGATCCTCGCCGAGGTCTACCGCGCATGACCCCGCTGGTGGTGCGTCCGGCCGCCCAGGCCGCCGAGCTGGTGCAGTTGCTGCGCCAGCACGGCCATGCACCGCTCTGCTGCCCGCTGCTGGAAACCGTGGCGGGCAGCGAACTCCCTCTCCTGCCCAACCTGTTGCGCAGTGCTGACGCGGTTATCGCCGTCAGCATCCATGCCGTTCATTTTGCACACGATTTTCTGTTGCAAACTGGTCAGACCTGGCCACATATTGAGTACTTTGCGGTGGGTCAGGCCAGCGCAGATGCGTTTGCCGCCATCGGCATCACGGCAAGTTGCCCGGATGACCCGCGTAGCGAAGGGCTACTGGCCCTGCCCGCCCTGCAGCAGGTAGCAGACAAACGGGTACTGATCCTGCGCGGTAATGGCGGGCGGGATCTCATCGCCAGCACGCTGGCCTCACGCGGTGCTCTGGTGCACTATTGTGCGGCCTATGAGCGCCACTACCCCGAGCTAGACGGGGACAGATTGACCCGCCACTGGCAGGCCGCGGGGCTGGACAGCCTGCTCATTACCAGTGGTGAACTGTTGCAACGCCTGCTGGAGCTGGTTCCCACCAGCCAGCAGCCCTGGCTTTTTGACCGCCTGCTGGTGGTCCCCAGCCCGCGCGTGGCCGAGATGGCCCACTCCGCGGGCTTTATCCATATCACGATTGCCCAAGGTGCATCCAACCAGGCCCTGACGGCCGCACTGGAACTGAGGAAGATGGAATGACAGAACAACAAGAATCCCAGGTCAAACCCCAGCCGACCGCTGCGGTCAATGGCAGCAAGAGCCGCTCCGGTGCCGTACTGGGAGGGGTTGCCATCCTGCTGGCCCTTGGCCTGACCGGCGGTCTCTATCTGCACGGTCACAAGAATGCCGTTGCCCAGCAGGCCGAACTGGCCCAGCTCAAGCAGCAGCTGGCGAGCGCCCTGAGCAAGATCGACAAGACCAGCAGCAAGGATGCCGAGCAGCTGGCCGCGCTGGATCAAACCCAGCAGCGGCTGCAGGGGGAGATGCAGGGTCTGCAGAACCGGGTACTGGATCTGAATGACAAGCGCCCCAACGACTGGATGCTGGCCGAATCCGAGTATCTGGTACGGATGGCGGGCCGCAAGCTGTGGCTGGAGCATGACCTCGTCTCCGCCATCACATTGCTCGGCAATGCCGACGAGCGGATCGCCGCCCTCAACGACCCCAGCCTGATGCCGATCCGCAAGGCGCTGGCCGAGGATATCGCCAAGCTCAAGGGGATGCCGCGCATCGACCGCGAGGGGCTGACCCTCAAGCTGGCGGCGCTGTCCGACCAGATCGAGCTGCTGCCCCTCTCCACCGTCAGCATGCCGGAAGCCAAGGCCGAGCCGGATCAGGCGGTCAGCACCAATCCCGACGAGTGGGAGAGCAACCTGAAGAAGAACTGGGTCAAGTTCACCGAGAACTTCGTCACCATCCGTCGCCGCGATGGCGCGGTCGAGGCGCTGCTCTCACCGCAGCAGGAGATCTTCCTGCGTGAAAACCTCAAAACCAAGCTGTTGCAGGCCCAGCTCTCCGTCTATCGCGAGCAGCAGGCGCTCTACGAAGACAGCCTGGACAAGGCCCAACGCTGGCTGACCCAGTATTTCGATACCGACAACAGCGCCACCCGCTACATGCAGGGCGAGATCGACAAGCTCAAAGGTGAGCAGATCCAGATCGACTATCCGGCCCAATTCAAGACCCAGGCCATGCTGGAGCAGGTGCTGACCGAACGCCTGCAACGCATTCTGGCCAGCAGCTGAGGAGGGCACCATGATCCGTATAATCATTCTGGTTGCCGTGATGGTCGCAGGGCTGATCTTTGGCCCGCAAGCCTCCGGTAACAAGGGCTATGTGCTGATTGCCCTTGGCAATTACACCATCGAATCTTCCGTCACCAGCGCGGTGATCCTGGCCGTGCTGTTCTACGGCGCCCTGCTGATCGTCGAGTGGCTGCTGGGTCGGGTATTCGGCCTGCGCCGCAAGACCCTAGGCTGGTACGGCTCACGCCGCCGCCGCAAGGCCAATCAACAGACCGTCGCCGCCACCCTGGCAATGGCCGAAGGGCACTACAGTCAGGCTGAAAAGCTGATGATCAAGGGGGCCAGCAACAGCGACACCCCGCTGCTCAACTACCTGAGCGCCGCCAAGGCGGCACAGGCCCGTGGTGACGACGCCCGCCGGGATCAATACCTGCAAAAAGCGCAGGAGGAGAACCCCAAGGCCGAGCTGGCGCTCACCCTGACCCAGACCCAGTTGCAGATTGAGCAGGGCCAGTACGATACCGCGCTGGCGATGCTGGAGTCGGTCTACGCCCTCAACCCGCGCCACCCCATGGTGCTGGATCAGCTGCGTCAGGTACATCTGGCCCGTCAGGACTGGAGCGCCCTGTGCGACCTGATCCCGGCAATGCACAAGGTAGGCAAGCTGACCCCGAAACAGGAAGAAGATCTGCTGCAACAGGCCTGGTCTGGTCGCCTGCGACAAGCTGCCGGCAGCCTCGAGACCCTCAAGGCGGTGTGGCAGGATCTGCCGCGCAAGCTGCGCCTCGAGCCAGAGCTGCTGGCCTGCTACGGCGATCTGCTGCGCCAGCTGGGCGCCGATGGCGAGGCCGCCACCCTGTGGCAGGAGGCGCTGCGCAAACAGCCGATGCCCCAGTTGCTGGCTCGCCTGCCCAAGCTGAAACTCGACAGCTACCAGCCGCTGCTGGCACTGCTGCAAAAACAGCAGGGGCAACCGGAGGTGGACACCGCACTGGCCCAGCTCTATCTGCTGGCAGGTCAACTGGACGATGCCCAGAAGCTGCTGGAACAGGAGGTGGAGCGGGCGCCGAGCGCCGCCGCCTATCACGCTCTCGGCCAGCTGATGGACAAACGCCGCCTCACCAACAAGGCCAACGAGTACTATCGTCAGGCACTGGAACTGGCGGGGATCTGATCCCCGGTAAACAGAAACGCGAGAGGCTGCATGATGCGGCCTCTTTTTTTATCTCTTCGCCCTGCCCTCGTCAGGTGGTGAGCCGCTCCAGCTCGCCGATCAGCCAGATGGCCTCGGCACGGTGGCTGCCGCACACATCCATCATGGGGCGAAAACCGCCGCACACCGCTGGCCGCTCCGGTTGACCGAAGATCTTGCAGCCAAGGGCGCTATCGAGCTGGATACAGGGGACGCCAGCCGGTTTGCCATCTGGCATACCGGGAATGGCACTGCTGATACTGGGGGCGATGCAACAGGCAGCGCAGCCACTACGACACTCCATAGACTCCACTCCTTTGGGACGGTCTGAGCTACCATAGCCGAAGCGGCGGCACAAACGTAGCTGGCGCACAACAAAAAGCCCGACCGCACGGGCGATCGGGCTTCAGACAACACAGCCGGTTCAGTGAGCCATCATCACAGGATGATATCGCGTACCACGCTGTCTTTGCGCTCAAGATAATGGATCGACTTGATACGACGAATGGTGCGCGACTTGCCACGGATCAACAGAGTCTCGGTGGTCGCCATCACGCCATCGCTGGTGATACCATCCAGCAGATCACCCTTGGTGATGCCAGTAGCGGAGAAGATGACGTTGTCATTCTTCGCCATGTCTTCCAGCTTGAGCACCTTGTTCACATCGATACCCAGCGCTTCGCAGCGGGCAATTTCCTGCTCGCCCAGCGCACGCACTTCCGGGCTGTCACCCTTGACGCGGTGACGCGGCACCAGACGGGCCTGCATGTCGCCATCCAGCGCGCGGATCACCGCAGCGGAGATCACCCCTTCCGGTGCGCCGCCGATGCCATACAGCATGTCGACTTCGCTGTCCGGCAGACAGGTGAGGATGGAGGCGGCAACGTCACCATCAGGAATGGCGAACACCCGCACGCCCAGACCCTGCATCTCCTTGATTGCCTTGTCATGACGCGGCTTGGCCAGAGTAATGACGGTCAGACGGGAGAGCGGCTTGCCCAGCGCCTTGGCCACGGACTTCAGGTTCAGCTCGAGAGCCTGATCCAGGTCGATGGCGCCTTTGGCCTTGGGGCCGACGATCAGCTTTTCCATGTACATATCAGGCGCTTTCAGGAAAGAACCCTTGTCGCCCACCGCCAGCACGGCCAGCGCGTTGGCCTGACCCATGGCAGTCATGCGGGTACCCTCGATGGGATCGACCGCGATATCCACCGCGTCGCCGTGTCCGGTACCGACCTTCTCGCCGATATAGAGCATCGGCGCTTCATCAATTTCACCTTCGCCGATCACAATCTCACCATCGATCTCGATCTGGTTGAGAATGTGGCGCATGGCCGCTACGGCCGCCCCATCAGCGATATTCTTGTCACCACGTCCGAGCCACTTGTAGCCAGCCAGTGCAGCCGCTTCCGTCACTCGGGAAAACTCGATTGCCAGTTCACGTCTCATCGCATATCCAACCTATGGAGCTCGAAAACGGGCGGCATTCTACCACAAGGGCAAACCTTTGCGCACAAAAGTAGCCGCTGCGAGCAAGAATGTAGCCAATTCATCCAATTGCAACCCAATTGCCATCGACTCTTCATCCAACTGTCACCCCGCTGTCATCCCTGCTGCCTAGCATGACCCCGTTTTCAAAACAAAAGCTTGCAACACCACAAGGGATTAAGATGAAAAAGCTGACTGTAGTGGCACTGGCTCTCACCGCAGCCTTCCAGGCTCAAGCCGTTGAAGTGTACAAAAATGACACCTCCATGCTGGATCTCTATGGCCGTATCTACGCTGGCCAATTCTTCGGCGACAAAAAAGAAAACGTCGATACTGCCAATCCGAATGGCACCAAGGATTACAGCGCCAAGCAAGGGGCAAACCAGTTTGTCCGTTTCGGTGCCAAGGCCGAGACCCAGATCCAGAGCGGCCTGAAGGCTCTGGCCCAGTACGAAGTGCAGATGTACATCAACGACAGCGAAAAGACCTTGGGTAAAGATGGAAGCACAGACAACCTGCGCACCCGTCTGGCCTTTGCCGGTGTCGGCGCTGACTGGGGTACCGTGACTTTCGGTCGCCAGAAAGGGGCCCCGGGCTTCCTGGCCGACTGGACTGATGTCTCCCTCTCCGACGGCTACGGCAACGAAGCGCTGGGCGCCAAGACTGACACCTTCGCCACCAACCGCGCTGGTTCCGTGTTGAAGTATTCCGGCCTGTTCAATGGCTTCCAGTTTGATGCCAGCTACAAATTTGATGGCGGCCAAGAAGAAGACAAGAGCAGCAACAAGACCTCCGCAGCTGACCCAGCCTATGGTGCAGCCGTGGCTTACACCTTCCCGTTCAATCTGTCTTTGGGTACCGCCTACAACGTTGGCCAACGTCAGGAAAAGAATACCGAAGACGCCAAACTGTGGCTGATCTCTGCCAAGTTCGACAACAAGGCGGCCTATGCGGCTCTGAGCTATGCCGATGGCTCTGACTTTGTCCAAAGTGGCACCGACCATACCGGCTGGGAAGCCGCGCTGGGCTACAACTTCGAGAACGGCTTCGGTCTGATGGCCCTGTGGAACAAACAGGAGCAGGAAGTCACTGGCGGCAAGAAAACCGATGCCATTGACTACTACACCCTGGGTGCCCAGTACAAATTCAACAAGAACCTGCGGGTGATTGGCGAGTACCGCATCAACAATCTGGACAGCGTTGCCGGCAAAGCGACTGCCAACAAGGATGACTTCCAGCTGGCTGCCCGCTACGACTTCTAATCGAGGTTTTGCGGATCCCCAAAGCGCGATGGCTTGCCATCGCGCTTTTTGCTGAGCGTCGCTCACGACCGGAGAAAGTGGCCTAGGCTCAACAGTAGATGTATCGCCGGAGAGATGATCATGGTCAGGCTGCCTTTCGTCCTGCTGTTGCTGCTGGCTCTTCCCGCTCACGCCCTCTCTATCGCCATGGTGCTGTGGCGCGGTGAAACCGCAGCCGAAGCGGGCTTTCGGGCAGAGCTGACCCGCCTTGGCTATCAGGCCACCATCACCACCTATAACGCCGATCAGGATCGTACGGCGCTGGCAACCATGCTGCGCCAGCAGATGCTGCCGAAACTGGCCGAATACGACTACATCTACACCTTTGGCACCACCGCCACCACCATGACCAAGAGTCTGGTGGCAAACCGCAAGCCACTGATCTTCAACGTGGTATCCGATCCTGTCGGGGCTGACATCCTCTCGGAAGACAAAGCCCAGAACAGCATGGTGGCCGGGGTAAGCAACATGGTGCCGATGGCACTGCAACTGGCCAACGCCAGCGAGCATCTGGCCACCGGAAAACGGCTGCTGCTACCCTTCAACCCCCGTGAGCAGAACACCCTGCTGGTGGCCGATATGCTGCTCAATGAAGCGAAACGCTATCAGTGGCAGATGGTCACCTGGCGAATGGCCCCTGACCCACGGCGGCTGGACAACGAACTGAAGCGGCTGCAACAGGATGCCAAAAACGACATCGTCTTTCTGGCCGCAGACAGCTATCTGCTCTCCATCGCCCCCCGCCTGCTGAATGCGCTCAACGCAGCTGCCATCCCTACCATCTGCAGTGCCGAGCTGTTCGTCGAACACGGCTGCAGCGTTGGCACCATCAGCAGCTACGAAGCGCTGGGCAAGATGGCCGCCGGGATCATCCACCGCCACCAGCAGGGAACAGCACTGCAGGATATACCGCTGCAGACCGATCCCCATCCCAAACTGGTGCTGGGGCAGCTGGGTAACGCCACCACGCAGGAGGCGAGCCCCGCAAAGCCGAAGCCTTGATAAAGATCTCGGCCAATCAGGCTCCGGGCGGGTATGCTGTTGACCCCCATCGCCCGAGAGCCCTTTCCCATGAGCACCACCGTCTTTTTTGCCGTTCTTCTGGCAGCCCTGCTTCACGCCAGCTGGAATGCGCTAGTCAAAATTGGCGAAGAGCGGCTGGTGGGCGTGTCACTGGTGGCGATCTTCTCAGGGCTTATCGCCGCCGTGGCGCTGCTGCCCATGGGGCTTCCCTCTGCTGCCGAGCTGCCCTGGCTCTGCCTCTCAGTCCTGCTCCATATCGGTTACTGCCTGTTTCTCAGTCATGCCTACAATCAGGGCGATTTTGGCCAGATCTATCCGCTGGCCCGTGGCAGTGCCCCGCTGCTCGCCATGGCGTTAAGTGCCATATTGCTGGGGGACTACCCCGGTTACGGCGGCCTCATCGGCGCCTGCGTGCTGATCATGGGGGTCTTGCTGATGGCCTGGCGAGGTGGGCAGCAGCGCCTTGCCAGCAAAGCGGTTCGGGCAGCACTGATCACGGCCATGTTCACGGCGACCTATACCCTCTCGGATGGAGCCGGCGCCCGCGCAGGGGGTGAACCGGTACGCTACACCCTCTGGCTCTTTGCCAGTACCGGGCTGGCGATGCTGCTGGTGCTGATCGTCCACCAGAAACGCAACGCATGGCGCCAGATCCGTCGCCATGCGATGGCGGGAATGGCAGGAGGTGCCATGTCACTGCTCGCCTATGGGATTGTTATCTGGGCCATGACCCAAGCCCCCATTGGCGTAGTCGCGGCTCTGCGCGAAAGCAGTGTGCTGTTTGCCATGCTGCTCTCAGTCTGGCTGCTGAAAGAGCCGCTCGGGCGCATGCGGCTGACGGCGGCGGCCATTATCACTGGCGGCGTGCTGCTGACCCGGCTGGGAGGATAAACGCTGTCGCCATTGGTGCGGATTTATCAGGCAGGATGGCGTAATTCATTCCGCCAAATATGCCGAATACCAATAATGGAAATAAGTGTCGGCCCGGGCGTAAATGTTTACATCCGCAACGTATCAATTAACTGGCAGGTCTGTTTATTTCAACCACAGCTTCATTCGGGAAACTTACCTGCCCAGCAGCATTAATGATAAAATCGTTCACAGTTAATTTTCGGCAACGCTGACCAATACCGCGCATGGCACAGACCATGCCGCTCCGCCCATACATTCATTGACCGCCTGACGGGTAAGCCAGCCCGGTCAGAGATGACCCGATCGCGCCCGCCACAGCAGGATGGCATGGCGCTACCGCGTTATTAATGGGTCCGGTTTCGTCTGTTTAATTTTTGATTATTTTAAATCCAGCACCATCAGGGAGTTTTTAATATGTCGGCAAAAAAGCTGAAGTTGGGCGCCTTTATATTGATGATATTAACATCTGTATTTGGCGTCACTAATATCGGGATCGGTTTTTACCGAATGGGATATGCCGCCATTCCGATGTTCGTGATCGGCGGACTGTTCTTCTTCATCCCGTTCATTTTGATGATGATCGAATTCGGCACCGGCTTTCGCAAAGAGGCGGGCGGCATCTTTACCTGGATGCGCCACTCGGTCTCGACTCGATTCGCCTTTATCGGTCTGACCATGTGGTTCGCCTCCTACGTCATCTGGATGTTTGGTAAGGCGCTCTCCATGTGGGTGCCCCTCTCCTTCATGCTGTTTGGCCGCGACATCACCGTCATCCCGGTCACCCTGAGCACCGGCATCGACTTTGGCCCCTTTATTCTGGGTGTGGTCGCCATCGCGCTGGTTGCCACCGTCACCAAGCTCATCACTCTGGGCAGCGCCCGCTTCGCCAAAGTGGCGGCCATCGGCGGCCTCTCCGTGGTGGCACTCAACGTGTTGCTGCTGGTCGGTGGCGTCTTCACCTTCGCGGTGAGCGGCATGACTCTGCAGGAGCCCTTCACCCAGGCATCGCTGACGGCCTCTCCAAATGCCGCTTTCAACGACATCATCCCCTTCCTCGGCTTTATGGTGTTCGCCATCTTCGCCTACGGCGGGGTCGAGGCGATGGCCGGGGTGGCTGACGAGCTGGAAGATCCCGAGCGCGACCTCAAGCGCGGCATCTTCCTCTCCGGCGCCTTCATCGTGCTCTGCTACATCATCGGCTTTCTGGCGGTCGGATCCATCATGCGCTGGAACGACTTCCCGGCCGAGGGGATCACCTCTCTCTCCGCCCTCTTCATCATCATGCTGGAGCTGGGGCGCCATCTCGGGGGCGAGTGGCTGGGGCAGGTGTTCATGCGCTTTGCCGGATTGGGCATGTTCCTGAGCTATCTGGGTGCCTTTATCGCCCTCTCCTACGCGCCGCTACGCCAGTTCATCACCGGCACCCCGAGTTACTTCTGGCCGGAGCGTTTCCAGCGCGAGAACGAGAATGGCGTGCGCATTGAAGCCCTCAAGGTGCAAGCCTGGGTGGTCTGTCTGTTCATTGCCGCCAAGTCCATCTTTACCCTGATCAACCCGGAAGGGGCCGCCGCCCTCTACGAGCTGATCATCACCATGACCAACGTCGGCATGACCCTGCCCTACATGTTCCTCATCTACGCCTGGTATCGCTATCGCAACAACCCAGCGCTGGGCAAGGACCTGATCTTCTTCAAGAGCGCGGGTTCCGTGCTGCTGGCTACCATCATCAGCCTGATCCTGGTCGCCTTCGGCAACGTCTTTACCGTGGTCGCCCCCTTTATCTCCGGCGATATCTCCACCGGCGTCTGGACCATCATTGGCCCGCTGCTGTTCGTGGTGATCGCCATGCGATTCAAGATCAAGCAGGAAGATGCCCACTAACCGGCAGGCAATGCTCCATGCCAATCGGGACCGTTCTGGTCCCGATTTTTTTAGCGCTGGCTTCCGCTCATCATCACGGCCAGCCCATAGTTTCAATGCAAAAAAAAGACTCCATTAAGACCTCTTTTACGCTCTCCTCGCCGTCAAAGCACGCTCAACGCCGTAAATTATCAATATCAAGGTGAGAATCATTGTGAAGCGCCAATTCACGACATATAACTTAGCGAGATATCCCTGTATTTCGTCCGGTAGAGCTGATCATGATGATGCGTTCCCTCCTTCCCCTGTTGCTTGGCGCAGTAATGTTGCCGGCCACTATGGACAGTGCCCATGCCAACCCCTTTTCCGCCAGCAGCAAGAGCAGCAGCGGCTTTCTCGAGCGACGGGATGTGCCCAACCTCAGCTCGGCCGCTTTCGTGGTGGCCAACCACAGAACCGGCGAGGTGATCTCCGAGCGCAACGGCAACCGGGTCATGCCCATCGCCTCACTCACCAAGCTGATGACGGCGCTGGTGGTGCTGGATGCCAACCTGCGCCTCAACGAAATGCTCACCGTGACCAATGCCGACATCGACCGCATCAAGGGAACCGGCTCGCGCCTGGCCATCGGTTCCAGGCTCAGCCGCGCCGAAATGCTCCATATCGCCCTGATGTCCTCTGAAAACCGCGCCGCCTCGGCGCTGGCCCGCCACTATCCCGGCGGCCAGCGTGCCTTCGTCGAGGCGATGAACGCCAAAGCCCGCATGCTGGGGATGTGGAATACCCGCTACGCCGACAGCACAGGGCTCAACCCGCGCAATGTCTCCACCGCGCAGGATCTCGCCAAACTCGCCGCCGCAGCGGCCTCCTATCCGCTGATCCGCCAGTACTCCACCGACGAGCAGAGTTATGTGCGCACCAACAAGCGTCAGCTGCACTACCTCAACTCCAACCGGCTAATCCGCGAAGGGCAATGGGAGTTCACTCTCTCCAAGACCGGCTATATCCGCGAAGCGGGCCGCTGTCTGGTGCTGGGCACCAAGGTCAATCGTGAGCCGGTGATCATGGTGTTGCTCAATGCCGAGACCACCAACGATCGGGTCGCCGACGCCAAGCGGATCAAAACCTGGCTGGAGAGCTCGGGCAGAACCACCCTGGCCGCCAACCAGAGCAGCATGCTAACTCACCAGTAAGCTCGAGATCCCCAACCAAGCGAGGCGCCCGCCTCGCTTTTTTATCTGCATGAGCGCGCCCAAAAAACGGGAGCCCGCTCCCGTTACAGGTAACACCTTCCACCATCCCGTTACAAAATGTAACTACTCAACAGCGTGATTCACACTAATAGAATCAATTGGTTGTAACCTGGCAGCGAGAATTTTAGCGTGCCATCACAACCCCTGTAACGACGAGCCACCATGCGTATTTCCAGTATCGAGTGCGGGCGGGTGCTGGCCATTCTGGCCGTGATGACCATTCACGTCTCCCCCTTCGCCAATCCGTTCAATCCCGCCCTGTGGGAAAGCGGATCCTGGCTCTGGCTGAGCGGCACCATCAACCAGCTATGCCGCTTTGCCGTGCCGCTGTTTTTCCTCTGTGCCGGTTACTTTCTGCAACCGAGACTGAGTCGCGAGGCGCCGCTGACCGTGGCCTGGCGCTACTGCCACCCCTTGCTGATACTCTGGCTGGTGTGGAGTCTGGTCTACCTGCTGGTGCCGTTCAATCCGCTTGATGCCGTGCAGCAAGGCTATCTGGCCTCCCTGCGCGGGCAGTGGCAATTCCAGCTCGGCGACCCCCTCAATGGCTGGCTGGTGGGCGGCATGATCCACCTCTGGTTCCTGCCAGCCCTGATCATGGCGGTGACCCTGCTGGCACTCTGCTACCGGCTTGGCAGACCAGAGCTCGCCCTCTGGCTGGGGCTTGGCCTTTACCTGCTGGCGCTGCTGGGGGGCTCTTATGCCAAGCCGCTGCTGGGCGCAGAGTGGCCACTGCTCACCCGCAACGGCCCCTTCTTCTCCCTGCTGTTTGTGGCGCTCGGGGCCCTGCTGCGCCAGCGTCAGTGGCAGCCCGATGCCCGCACCGGCTGGCAACTGCTGCTGGCGGGCTTGGCGCTCTATGGCTGTGAAGCCTGGGCGCTGCAGCACTTTGCCGCAGTGCCGCTCACCCGCCACGACTTCCTGCTCGGCTCCCTTCCCTGGGCTATCGGCCTGTTTGGCCTGCTGCTGGCCAACCCCGAGTGGGGCAAGGGCAGCTGGCTTGAGCGCCAGGCCCCCAAAGTGCTCGGGATCTACTGCCTGCACATGATGCTGGTGGTCTGGCTCTTCGTGTTCGGCCCGCAGGGCGCATCCATCCTGTGGGAGATTGCCAAGGTGCCGCTGCTGCTGGGAGCATCTCTGCTGGTCTATCGCCTGATGGCGGCCCTGCCCCTCGCCCGCCGACTGCTGCGTACTCGCTGAGTCCGGTATCCGGCCCGTCCTATCGGGCCGGATACCTCTTCACGTTTCGTCTCTTTCTCTTCCGCTACGCCCTTTTTCCCTCGCTTCGTTCTCGCGGTTTGCTGCAATGGCTCTGCTTTTCAGCCGAGCTCCCCCGACCGCACAACCCTCCTCCAATGCCCCTATCCATTTTCACCTTGCCAGGCAAATGAAAATCAATATCATTGGCATCCCGCTTTGGTGGGTCAGGTTAATTATAATTAAATCAATATGTTCGAGCCGTCAGGTCGACATCCAAAGAGTCAATATTGAATATGCAGCACCCTCACTTTCGCAGAACGCTGGTCTCGCTGGCACTGCTGGGCACCGGCTTCACTGCCCAGGCCACCGATGAAACCATGACTGTGGTTGGCAAACGCTCCCAGCATCAGGAAGTTGCCACCGCTACCCGGACCAATACGCCAGCCAAGCTGGTTCCCCAGACCATCGACAGCGTCAAGGTCAGCGATCTGACCGCCTTCGGCCAACCCACATTGAGCGAAGCTCTGGTCGGCATTCCAGGTGTTGATGCAAGCGGTGATACCCGTTTCGACGGCGTCACAATCCGCGGCTTTAGCGCAGGCACGGATTTCTATCTCGACGGATTCCGCGACGACATGCAGTACATCCGGGATCTAGGCAACATCGAGCGGGTGGAAGTGCTCAAGGGCCCGGCTGCAGTACTCTACGGGCGTGGTAGCGGCGGCGGCATCATCAACCGCATCAGCAAAAAACCGCAGAAAGGGCAGGAGTCCAGCGTCACAGTACGCGTGGGAAGTTACGATTACCAACGCATGGCCGCAGACCTGAGCGCCGAGCCGAGCGAGGCGGTGCAACTACGACTCAACGTCGCTCAGGAAGACAACGACAGCTTCCGTAATGGCGTGCACGGCAGACGTACTATGGTGGCACCAGCCATGAACTGGGATATCACTGATCGATTGAGCTGGCTGCTGCAATACGAACGCAATGAATCGCACCGCACGCCGGACCGCGGTATCCCCGGCCTTAACGGTCGTCCAGCAGATGTGCCACGTGACGCCGTCTATAGCGATTTACGGCGCGACTACATCAACGATCTGGCACAGTCGGCACGTTCTCGCTTCACTTGGGATGTAAACGACGACTGGCAGGTGCGCCAGCAACTGAGCCTGATCGATCTCTCGAGCCAGTTCGATAACACATACGTCACTGAAGTAACCAGCAAAGCGACGGTGAAACGTTCCCGTTGGCAACAAGACTTGCAGACCCGCAACCTCGCCTCCAACCTAGAGGCGGAAGGTCAACTGCAAAGCGATCAAATAGCCCACACTCTATTGATAGGCATTGACCAGGGATGGCAAGAGCGCAGCCCGAAACTGTGGAACAGCCCCAAGTCAGCCATGCTTGAGGGTGATATCTACACCCCAGACAGCCTTCCTACCTATGACGGCAAGATGCCTCTCTTCTCTGACAAGCAACATAAAATCCGCAGTATCGGAACTTATGTACAAGATCAGCTCTCAATGGGCGACTGGACACTGCTGCTAGGCCTGCGTTATGACCAATTCGAGGTCAACAGTCGTGACAATAAAAACCCGGCTGAGGAGACAATCTCCAACCACAGCCTGAGCCCGCGCGCAGGATTGGTATGGAATCCGATAGAAGAACACGCTTTCTATCTCTCTTACAGCAAAAGCTTTATGCCCAATGGTGGTGGCGTGACAGGCCTTAACCAGATCGGTGATAAAAACAACACGCTAGACCCAGAACTGACCCGTCAATATGAAACCGGCGTCAAGAGCGACTGGTTAGATGGCAAACTGGCAACCACCCTCTCCATCTACCGGCTGGAGATGTATAACAAACGAACCAAAGATCCACTCGACCCCAGCAAAATACTCCTCACTGGCCTGCAACGTACCGACGGTATCGAACTCAGTACACGAGCTCAGCTGAACGACGAGGTGTATCTCCGTGGCGGCATAGCCCTGCAAGATGCAGAAATGGTGGAAGACTCCATCAATAAGGGCAATCGCCCAAGCAGCGTATCACGCCTAAATGGCGAACTGTTTGCCGGTTATCAGCAAGGAAAGCTCGGCTGGTTCGGCGAGAGCGGTGTTACCGCTGTGGGTGATCGCTTTGCTGACAATGCCAATACCACGGTGCTCCCCGGCTATGCTCGCGTTGATGCCAGAGCAGGTTATCGCTGGCAACATTGGGAAGCGCAGTTCGGTATGGAGAACCTGTTTGACACTCACTATTACGTAAGTGCTACCGGCGCCTCTCAGATCATGCCCGGCTCCCCACGACAGGTTAATTTGACTACGTCCTACCGTTTTTGATCCAGTGACAACCACCCCGACTGGCCAGCCCTTGCTGGCCAGTTTTTTTATGAAGCAACCACGATGAAACGCAGAAGAGTTCCCCTTCACAACAACAAATGGGTACGCCGCCTCCATGCCTGGGCCGGTTTTTTTACCCTCGCCCTGATGCTGATGTACGGCATCACCGGTCTCTGGCTGCAACACCGTGCCGTGTTGCCCATTCCCGGCCCCCACACTGACAAATCGAGTGAAGAGATAGTGCTGGAGGCGCCACTCGCCAGCCCGGAGCAGCTGAAAAACCTGCTGCAACAGCGCTATCCCGATACCTTTGCCGACGGGCGAACCATGATCACCCCGGCCCAGACCCTGCCCACCCCGAACGGCCAGCTCACCCTGCCCGCCAAGTGGGAGATGCGCGGCGTCACCCTCAGCCAGAGCGTGGCCGCCAGCTATGTCGAGGGTACCTTGCTGGTACATACCGACCTGCAGCAAGCCAACGCTGCCGCCAGCCTCAACCGGCTGCACCGCGGCATGGGCACCGGCCTCGGCTGGCAGCTGTTTGGCGATATCGCCGCCCTGGCCCTGCTGCTGCTGGCCCTTACCAGCCTGTTTATGTGGACCAAGCTGCACGGCACACCCAGAGCCATCATCGCGCTGACACTCGCTGGCAGCCTCGGCACCCTGCTGTTTGCCCTGCTGGGGTAACGCAGCAATCATGATCTGATGCAGTAAGGTTTGGAAAGAAAACCGCAATAGAAACAGGCCGCTGGCGGTGATGTCGTCAGCGGCCACATCAAGAAAAGGAAATAACGGAGAGCGGAAAAAGAGAATGGATACCAAGAGGTAACGGGAAGTACTGCCAGCTCAACAGTAACGCTCCAATGTGCAGGAACGCCAAAAAACAAAAGGCCATCATTGCTGATGGCCTTTTGTCATGAATTTGATGGTGCCCGGGGTCGGACTCGAACCGACACGGTTATTCACCGGCGGATTTTGAATCCGCTGCGTCTACCGATTTCGCCACCCGGGCAACTGCGAGGGATTATACGAATGGCGCGATGCCATGCAAGGTGTTTTTCGATTGAACACTCCCGTTTGTTCATTTATTCAACGCCTTGCCGATGCGGGGCCAGTTACATAGAATGCCGCCATCATCTTAATGGAATAAAAACGATGGCCAAGCCTAAAAAAGTCCAACAAAAATCCCCCTCTCCCGCCACTCAGCCATACCCGTCAGCGGGTCTGATGCGTCGCCTCGGCGCCCTGATCTATGATGCGCTGGTGGTGACTTCGCTGCTGATCATCGCCGGCTTTATCGGCATGGGTGTCGCCAAGCTGTTGCTGGTCACCGGCATGGCCAGCGTACCGGCGGGTGAAGATACCGTCTGGTTGCTGACCCGCCACCACCTGAGTCTGATCTACACCCTGTGGCTCGCCTTCGTCATCTGCGGTTTCTACACCTGGTTCTGGACCCGCGCTGGCCAGACCGTCGGCATGCGCGCCTGGCGGCTGCGCATTCAGAACGAGGATGGCAGCCACATCCGCGTTACCCAGGCGTTGATCCGTCTCGCTACCGCCGCCTTTGGCCTGGGCAACCTGATGTGCCTGTTCAACCGCCAACGTCCGCGAGCGTTTCAGGATATCTGGGCCGAGTGCGAAGTGATCGTGCTGAGCAAAGAGGCAAATCTGGAATTGTTGAACAAGTAATACCGGAGCAATGCAGCAACGAAAGAGGGCACCAACAGGCGCCCTCTTTGCATTTCCTCATAACCTCGTGCGGATTACTGCTTGCGGCTGAGGATGTAGAAGGAGATGCCGCCAAACAGCAGGCTGGGCGCGATAGCCGCCAGAATCGGCGGTACCGCATAGACCAGACTGATGGGGCCAAACACCCGATCGCTCACATAGACGGCGAAGCCGGTCATGATCCCCATCAGCATCCGAGCCCCCATGCTCACCGAGCGTAGCGGGCCGAAGATGAAGGAGGAGGCCAGCAGGATCATCGCCACCACCGAGAGCGGTGACAGCAGTTTGCGCCACATCTCCAGCTTGTAGCGACCGGCATCCTGCTTGTTGGCATCGAGATAGCCGATGTAGTCGAGCAGACCGGAGACCGAGAGGTTCTCGGGGTCGATACTCACCACCCCCAGCTGCTTGGGCGTCAACTCTGAGCTCCACTCCATCTTGTCATGCTGCTCGCTGCGGATCTGCGCGGGATCGTCGAAGCGGGTAACCTGGGTCTGCTTGAGCAGCCAGTGGTGGCGCTCGAACACCCCCTCCTGCGCCTGCACCACGTCGATCAGCTTGCGCTCGGGGGTGAAGCGATAGAGGGTGATACCGGTGAGGGCGCCATCATTACGCACCCCGTTGATATTGACGAAGTTGTTGCCATCGCGAGCCCACACCCCGTAGGCGGAAACCGTCAGACGACCTTCGGACAGCGCGCCCGCCTTGATGTCATCGGCCATCCGCTTGGCGATGGGGGCCACATACTCCCCCATCAACCCCACCATGATCATCAGCGGGATCGCCGTCTTGAGCGCCGCCATTACAATACTGATCTTGGAGCGACCCGCCGCCTGCATCACCACCAGCTCGGAGCTGGTCGCCAGCTGACCCAGACCAATCAGGCCACCCAGCAGCGCGGCCAGCGGGAAGAAGAGCACCGCCTCCTTGGGCATGGAGAGCAGCACATAGTAGAGGGCGTTGATCATGTCGTAGTTGCCGTCACCGACCGACTTGAGCTGCTCCACATACTTGATGAGCGCAGCAAGGCCAACGAGCGTGATTTCACACAGCAGGATCGACATGAAAATGACCCTACCGATATATCTATCGAGAATGCCAAACATCAGCAGAAGTTCCTATGTTGCAGCATCATGCTGATTTTCTGTTGAAATAGCGCCCTTTCACTCCGTTCCACCAGCTGGTGCCCTGCAGATTGAGGGGCAGGCCGATAAACAGCAGGTAACCGAGCGGCACCAGGAACATCCCCGGCCAGTAGGGCAGCCGACCGCTGTCGATGGCCGAACGGGCGGCGCTAAGCAGCAGGAAGTAGGAGAGATAGAGCATGATGGCCGGCAACAGCTTGGCGTAGCGCCCCTGACGGGGGTTGACCCGCGCCAGCGGTACCACCAGCAGGGTGAGCACCGGAATGGAGAGGGGCAGCGAGATACGCCACTGCAATTCCGCCATCATGGCGTTGTCCTGAGTACCGAACAGTTCCATGGTCGGCTTGGCCGCCGCCTTGCGGTTGGAACGCTCCATCTCCTGCTGGCGGATCACCAGACCATATTCGCGAAAATCGGAGATCTGGAACTGCTTGCCGGAGAAGTTCCCCTCGTAGCGGGAGCCATCCATCAGGGTCAGCCACTGCAGGCCGTTCTCATCGACCGTCACCACCCCTTCGGTCGCCACCACCACCGAGGGAGGATTGTTCCCCTCCGCCCGCTGCAACACGAAGATCTTTTGCAGTTTTGAGCCGTTGTCGTTCAAATCCTGGATATAGGCAACCAGACGCCCCTTGTCGAGCTCCATAAAGCGGCCCGCCTGCAGGAAGGAGATACCCGGGTCCGCCTTGAACTCGTCGATCACCTGATACTCGCGCTCCTTGGCCTGCGGGGCGATCCAGCCGGTGTTGAACGCCGCGACCACCGCCGTCAGCAAGGCCAGCAACATGGCGCTGCGCATCACGAAACGGTGGCTGAAGCCGACCGCATGCATCACCGTCATCTCGCTTTCGGCGTAGAGGCGACCATGGGCAAACAAAATGGCTAAAAAGAGACTGATAGGCAGCATCAACAACGCCATATTGGGCAAGTTGAGCAGCAGCAGGGTGGAGACCAGACGTGTCGGCACCTCGCCATCGGCGGCGTCACCGATGATCTTGATAAATTGTTGGCTGACAAAGATAAGCAGCAATACGAATAACACTGCCAGCTGGGTTTTCAGGGTTTCCCTGAACAAATATCGGAAAACGATCACAGTCATTCCCAAGTAAACTTGTGTTTTTAGTCGAATGCCTGAAAAATAGGGCCGTATATTGGATTTTTACCAGTTTGAACTGCGGAGCCTGTGGCTGTTCGCTCCGCCTCTGATACCCCAACAAGCACCGCATTATTCAATAAAAGGTGCCTTTTGTCTTTAGGATGTAGGAGATTCCATGGAGTTCAGTGTAAAGAGTGGCAGTCCAGAGAAGCAACGTAGCGCCTGCGTCGTAGTCGGCGTATTTGAGCCTCGTCGCCTCTCTCCGGTTGCCGAACAACTGGACAAGATCAGCGATGGCTATATCAGTTCGCTGCTGCGCCGTGGCGACCTGGAAGGGAAACCAGGCCAGATGCTGCTGCTGCATCAAGTACCGGGCGTGCTCAGCGAGCGCGTACTGCTGGTCGGATGCGGCAAGGAGCGGGAACTCGACGAACGCCAGTACAAGCAGATCATCAACAAGACCATCACCACCCTGAACGAAACCGGCTCCATGGAAGCGGTCTGCTTCCTCACCGAGCTGCACGTCAAGGGTCGGGATACCTATTGGAAGGTGCGCCAGGCGGTAGAAACCACCAAGGCGGGCCTCTACAGCTTTGATCAGTTCAAGACCAACAAGGCCGAGCCACGTCGCCCGCTGCGCAAGCTGGTATTCAACGTGCCGACGCGTCGGGAACTGACCATTGGTGAAAAAGCCATCGCTCACGGTCTGGCCGTGGCCAAGGGTGTGCGGGTCTGCCGCGACGTGGCGAACATGCCGCCCAACGTCTGCAACCCGGCCTATCTGGCCTCCCAGGCCCGTCGTCTGGCCGATGCCTACGACAACATCACCACCAAGGTGGTGGGCGAGCAGGAGATGGCCGAGCTCGGCATGAACTCCTATCTGGCTGTGGCCCGCGGCTCCGACAACGAAGCCATGATGGCCATCATCGAATACAAGGGTCATCCGGATGCCAAGCCCATCGTGCTGGTCGGCAAGGGTCTGACATTTGACTCCGGCGGCATCTCCATCAAACCGGCCGATGGCATGGACGAGATGAAGTACGACATGGGTGGCGCCGCCTCCGTGCTCGGTACCATGCATGCGCTGGCCCAGCTGCAACTGCCGATCAACGTCATCGGCGTGCTGGCAGGCTGCGAGAACATGCCGGGTGGCAACGCCTATCGTCCGGGTGACATTCTCACCTCCATGTCCGGCCAGACCATCGAAGTGCTCAACACCGATGCGGAAGGTCGTCTGGTGCTGTGTGATGCGCTGACCTATGTGGACCGCTTCGATCCGGAAACCGTGATCGACGTGGCGACCCTGACCGGCGCCTGCGTCATCGCGCTGGGTCACCACACCTCGGGTCTGCTGGCCAACCACAACCCGCTGGCCCACGAGCTGCTCAACGCCTCCGAGCAGGCGGGTGATCGCGCCTGGCGTCTGCCGCTGTTTGACGAGTATCAGGAGCAGATCGACAGCCCGTTTGCCGACATGGCCAACATCGGTGGTCGTCCGGCCGGCACCATCACCGCGGCCGCCTTCCTGTCACGCTTCACCAAGAAGTACAACTGGGCCCACCTGGATATCGCCGGGACTGCCTGGAAGAGTGGCAAGGATAAAGGCTCCACCGGTCGTCCGGTGCCCCTGCTGACCCAGTTCCTGCTGAACCGGGCTGGCGTGGATATCGAAGAAAAAGAGTAACTCTCCGGCCCCCGCCGATGGCTGCATCGGAAGGGTTGGCGTTACCCTGAACCACAAGGAAGAGGCCCGCCTCTTCCTTGTTTCATTCTTGAATCAGTGAGCTGCGGACGGGAAACGCCCCGTCAGCCTCATGAGGCGGTCAACAGTCCGTCACCGCAAAACGGGATCAACCTGATGAGCCAAGTGACCTTTTACCTGATGAGCGAACAGGATGACGCGCAGGCCTCTGCGGTCGAGCGACTGGCCTGCACTCTTGCTGCCGAGTCGTGGGGCGCGGGCCATATCTACCTGTTCTGCAACGATGAGGCCCAGGCCCTGCGTCTGGACGAGCTGTTGTGGCAACTGCCGCCGGAGCGCTTCGTGCCGCACCAACTGCAAGGCGAAAGCGGCATGGCCCCGGTGGAGATCGGCTATCAGCCACCGAAACGGCGCTACGCCCGCCTCATCAATCTGGCCACTGCGACACCTTTGTTTGCAGGACACTTCGCTCAAGTGGTAGATTTTGTCCCCACTGACGAAACACAAAAGCAGCAAGCCCGCGAGCGCTACAAGCACTATCGCCAGGCAGGCCATACCCTCGAAATGAGGGATCAGCCCGTCCTTGCCGCACCGGATCCGGCGCAGCCCTGACTGCAACCAATTGATCCATAAAGAATCAACACCAGACTCCATCCATCCAGATTACGGCGAGACCATGGAAAAGACTTTTAATCACAACGCCATCGAACAGGCGCTCTATCAGCACTGGGAAGCCCAGGGTTACTTCAAGCCCCACGGCGACACCAGCAAAGACTCCTTCTGCATCATGATCCCGCCGCCGAACGTCACCGGCAGCCTGCACATGGGTCACGCCTTCCAGCAAACCCTGATGGATACCCTGATCCGCTACAACCGCATGCAGGGCAAGAACACCCTGTGGCAGGCTGGTACCGACCACGCCGGTATCGCCACCCAGATGGTGGTTGAACGCAAGATCGCTGCAGAAGAGGGCAAAACTCGCCACGATTACGGCCGTGATGCCTTCATCGACAAGATTTGGCAGTGGAAGGAAGAGTCCGGTGGCACCATCACCCGCCAGATGCGCCGTCTGGGCGACTCCGTGGATTGGGAGCGCGAGCGCTTTACCATGGATGAGGGTCTCTCCGCCGCCGTGCAGGAAGTATTTGTTCGTCTTTACGAAGATGGCCTGATGTACCGCGGCAAGCGTCTGGTGAACTGGGATCCGAAACTCAACACCGCCATCTCCGATCTGGAAGTGGAGAACCGCGAGATCAAGGGCCACATGTGGCACCTGCGCTACCCGCTGGCCAACGGCGCCAAGACCGCCGAAGGCAAGGATTACCTGATCGTCGCCACCACCCGTCCGGAGACCATGCTGGGCGATACCGCCGTGGCAGTGAACCCGGAAGATCCTCGCTACAAGGCACTGATCGGCCAGCACATTCTGCTGCCGCTGGTGAACCGTCTGATCCCCATCGTTGCCGACGAACACGCCGACATGGAGAAGGGCACCGGTTGCGTGAAGATCACCCCTGCCCACGACTTCAACGATAACGAAGTGGGCAAGCGCCACAGCCTGCCGATGATCAACATCTTCACTCTGGACGCCCACGTGCGTGCCGAGGCCGAAGTGGTCGATACCAACGGCAACCCGAGCACCGCCTATGACGCAACCCTGCCGGCAGAGTTCGCCGGTCTGGAGCGCTTCGCCGCCCGCAAGGCGATTCTGGCCAAGCTCGAAGAGCTGGGTCTGCTGGACGAGATCAAGGATCACATACTGCAACAGCCGTACGGCGATCGCGGTGGCGTGCCCATCGAGCCGATGCTGACCGACCAGTGGTACGTTCGCGTGGCTCCGATGGCCAAGACCGCCATCGAGGCGGTGGAAGATGGCCGTATCCAGTTCGTGCCGAAACAGTACGAAAACATGTACTTCTCCTGGATGCGCGACATTCAGGACTGGTGCGTCTCCCGTCAGCTGTGGTGGGGTCACCGCATCCCGGCATGGTATGACGACGCCGGCAATGTCTACGTGGGCCGTGACGAGGCGGAAGTGCGTGCCAAGCACAGCATCCCGTCCGTGACCACCCTGCGTCAGGACGAAGACGTGCTCGACACCTGGTTCAGCTCCGCCCTGTGGACCTTCTCCACCCTGGGCTGGCCGAACAACACCGAAGCACTCAAGACCTTCCACCCGACCGACGTGCTGATGAGCGGCTTCGACATCATCTTCTTCTGGATTGCCCGGATGATCATGATGACCATGCACTTCATCAAGGACGAAAACGGCCAGCCGCAAGTCCCGTTCAAGACCGTCTACATCACCGGTCTGATCCGTGACGAAGAGGGCCAGAAGATGTCCAAGTCCAAGGGCAACGTGCTGGATCCGCTCGATATGATCGACGGCATCTCGCTGGAAGATCTGCTGGAGAAGCGCACCGGCAACATGATGCAGCCGCAGATGGCCGAGAAGATCGGCAAGCGTACCGCCAAGCAGTTCCCGGAAGGGATCGAGGCCCACGGTACCGACGCCCTGCGCTTCACGCTGGCGGCGCTGGCCTCTACCGGTCGTGACATCAACTGGGACATGAAGCGCCTGGACGGCTACAACAACTTCTGCAACAAGCTGTGGAACGCTTCCCGCTATGTGCTGATGAACACCGAAGATCAGGATTGTGGCTTTAATGGCGGCGAGATGCAGTTCAGTCTGGCGGATCGCTGGATCCAGTCCCAGCTGCAAGTGGCTATCCGTGACTTCCGCACCGCCCTCGATACCTATCGCTTCGATATCGCGGCTGGCGTGCTGTACGAGTTTATCTGGAACCAGTTCTGTGACTGGTATCTGGAGCTGACCAAGCCGGTACTGGGCAAGGGTTCCGAGGCCGAGCAGCGCGCTGCCCGCCACACGCTCGTCAGCGTGCTGGAAACCCTGCTGCGTCTGGCGCACCCGATCATCCCGTTCATCACCGAGACCATCTGGAAATCGGTCGCTCCGCTGGCTGGCGTACACGCCGACACCATCATGATTCAGGCCTTCCCGGAGTTCGACGCCGCCAAGGTGGACGAAGCCGCGATGGCGGATCAGGAGTGGGTGAAGGAGTTTATCGTCGGCATCCGCAACATCCGCGCCGAGATGAACGTGGCCCCTAGCGTGGCCCTGAACGTGCTGCTCAAGTGCGACGCCAAGGATAGCCAGCGCGCCGGTGACAACGAGGCCTTCCTCAAGTCCCTGGCCCGTCTGGAATCTATCCGCGTACTTAGCGAAGGTGAAGTGGCCCCGCTGTCAGTGAAGAAGCTGATCGGTGCCACCGAGCTGATGATCCCGATGGCCGGTCTCATCGACAAGGATGCCGAACTGGCCCGTCTGGCCAAAGAGGTTGCCCGTCTGGTGGGTGAGTGCGGTCGTATCGAAGGCAAACTCGGCAACGAAGCCTTCGTTGCCAAGGCGCCGGAAGCGGTCATCGCCAAAGAGCGCGAGAAGCTGGAAGATTACCGTCTCCAGCTGACCAAGCTGGAAGCCCAGCAGGCCGAGATCGCCGCGCTGTAAGCGCCGCGACCAACCGCGACAGCAAAGCCCCCTGACCCAAGGGGGCTTTTTCATATCCGCGATTCCCATTTCAGCTCACCAACAGCCAACCGCAGAAACCGAGATAGAGCAGGCCGACCAGCGCCAACCACCCGGCGGTCATCACTCCCTTTCGGAACCCCCACCAGAGCAAGCCCACTGCCAGCAGTGTCACCAGCGAGGAGGCCATCATGGCGCCATCCAGCAGCCATGGGGTAAACAGCAGACAGAACGCCTTGGGGATAGTGCCCTGGATCATCATGGCCCCGGATATATTGGCCAGCGCCAGCCGGTTCTTACCCTGTCGCACCCAGATCAGCACGTTCATCAGCTCCGGCATCTCGGTCGCGACCGGGCTCAGCAGCAGGGCTGCCAGCACCGGCGAGAGGCCGAACAGCTCGCCCATGCTCTCCAGCTGATGGACGAACAGCTGAGCCGCCAGTGCGACTATCACCAGCGCAGCCAACGTCTGCAGCAGCACCTTGCCAAGGGGCGGGATCCCCGCGTCGGGAGCCAGTTTGAGGGGCTCCGGCAGCTCGACCTCGTGGCAGTCAGTCTGTTTCAGCTCGCGCCTTACATAGACGAGGTAGACCAGCACAAACAGCGGGGCCAGCCAGCTCTTGCCGGTAAAGGCCACCAGCCCCAGCGCGGTCGCCATCAGAAAGATGCCGATAAACCAGCACTGATCCCGGCTGATTTCCCGCTGTACCTCGCCATCGATGGCCCGTTCGGTACGCCCCATGCAAAGCAGCAGGGTGAGGCCGACCGCCGCATAGCCGATGGTCGCCAGCACCAGCGGCCCGCCAAGGGCGGCGCCGATGCCGATCTCCTGCTGGGCGGTTGTGTTGCCCATCAGCAGGGCGGTCAGGGTCACAATGCACTCGGGCAGCGCCGTACCCAGTGCCGCCAGCAGCGAACCGGTGGCGCTTTGGGAGAGTTTGAAGTGATGGCCGGTCCACTCGATGCCGTTGACGAAGTATTCGCAGGCAAGGTAGATGGTGACCGCAGAGACGAGAAATAACAGCAGGGTAATCAACATAATAGATACCGCCAGGCGAGCAGAATAACCGATGGACCCGACATGGCTCGCCCGGCTGGCGTGCATATCGAGGCCAAAGGTCTTGCAGAGCGATAGTGCCTATCGCCGCCCATGCCATGGATGCGAGGATCCAAGAGTGTTGACATGGGCCCGGCCCGGAATGCGGGCGGGTTGCTACTCCCCAATGACTGAGGGGACGTTTTACCAACTCGACCGCCGCCTCACAAGGCAAATTAATGACAACTCATTCAATAAGTTGTAAGGGAATGTAACCTCACCAGCGCCCCTCCCCGCCGCAATTGCGCTGTTGGCACACCGATTGCTGTAGGTAGTTCACTATCCACAACAGTTTGGGAAGGATGAACAATGAAACGGTGGATCCAACATTTCTATCAACTGAACCGCCTCAATTGGCTGATGGTCTGGTTGTTACTCTGCTGCAGCATCATTCTGCTGTTTCCGGCCGGGCTGATGAAAGGGGCCGTCAGCCAGTGGGCTGCGGATCATGCGGCCTGGCTGGGGGTCGGCATGCTGATCGCCATCTCCTACTTCTGCAGTCAGGGCTTCCTGATCGCTTGGGAGTGGGCGTGCGAAGAGTGGCAGGCGCGCCGTCAGCAGGACCAGCTGGCCCAGATGATCGGCTTCCTCGACTTCAACGAGAAAGCGGTGCTGCGCGAGTTCGTGCTGCAGCGTAAAAGCGTCATAAACTTGCCGATCACCGAACCCGCCGTCAAAAACCTGATGGATGCCGGCGTCCTCACCTATGCCTACGGCAAGCCGACCCGGGAGAAGGATGACGAGAACCAGATCCGCGCCCTGATGATCGCCCTGCCCGCCCGACCGCTGCTCACCTACAAGGTGCTGGGACTGTCGCGTGGCAAGATGAGCGACGAGCAGGTGGAGCAGATCATGAATGCCCGTCCCAAGTTCGCCCAGAAGGGGTTCCAGCGCTAAACGCCCCCAACCGCCAGATGCAAAAGAGCCGGACACTGTCCGGCTCTCTAATTTCTGCGCGACATGATGTATCGCTCAGCTTTCCCTTATGCACCCTACCCCTTGAGGCTGGAGCAAAAGCTCACATCCGCAACCTTGGTCACCGGATCGAAGCTGTGATACAGCTCGAAGCAGGGTCGATCATCAAATTCGAAACCGGCCGCCACTACCTCACCGATATGCTGTTGCCAGAGCGCGGGATATTGGGCCGGGTCGGTCACGGTGAAACGTGACTGGCCATAACGGCCGCCCGCCAATGGCTGGATCTCCACATTTCCGCTGCCCTTGGTGCCAGCCGGAACGGTGACGCAGATGTCGGTGCGGCACTGCTGGGGGGCGGTGATTTCGGGGTTGTCGTGGTAGATAAAGATCCACTCCCCTTCAGCCAGCCCCTGAGCGGCCGACCACTGGTAGAGCTGGTCACACACCGGCTCGTAGCCAGTGCCGTAAGGGCCGGTTACCCGGATATAGGCCAGGGTACGCGGCGCCATCTGTTCGGTTTTCATCGGTTGCCTCCTGTCATGGGAACGGCTTTCAGCATAACCAGCCTCACGGGCAACGGCGTGTCCATTCTTGCTCAATTGCAGCAGTGAGGGTTGCTGGCGCAGCGTCCCCGGCGTCATGGCAAACTGCTTGCGAAACGCCTTGGCAAAGGCTTGCGAGCTGGCAAAACCGGCCGAAAAAGCGATCTCGGTGACCGGGTCGCGACTGTAGCAGAGGGAGCGGGCCGCCCGTTCCAGCCGCAGGCGACGCTGCATCTCGGCCGGGGTTTCGCCAGTGACGGCGGTAAAGACCCGATGAAAGTGATAACTGGAGAGCGCGGCGAGACTGGCCGCCTCACTGAGGCAGAGCTCGGGATTCTGCTCCAGCGCCCGGATCACCGGGCGCAATCTGGCCTGATAATCGACCATGCCGTTAGCGACTGGCGCCCCCCGCAACTCTGGCCATATGGAACACATCCACATAGCGTCCCTGGCGGAAGGCATAGTCGCGGGCCAGCCCCTCCTGAGTGAAACCGAACTTGCGATAGAGCGCCTGTGCGGCTTCATTGTCGGTATAGACGGTCAGTTCAATCCGGTGCAGGTTGAGCCAGTTATCGGCCAGATCCAGCGCCGCTGCCATCAGGGCAGAGCCCACCCCCTTGCCAGCCCAGTCATCCCGTACCCCCATGCCGATACCGGCCACATGCTTGCGTCTCGGATTGGGCTCAACCAGCAGCGAGAGCTGGCCTACCAGCAGCCCCTCTACCTCGGCGACCAGTGCCACCACACCGCTCTGTTCCAGCCGCTGTTGCCACAGCCCCAAGGTCGGAAAAGGCAGTTGCAAGGTGCCCGCCTGGGCATTGGGCATGGCGTAGAGATCCTGCAAGGCGGCGGCATCGGCGGGTTCGGCATGACGGATAGTAATCTGCATATGAGGCTCCTTCTCGAAGCCTCCATCATGCAATATCCGGCGCAGTGAAACATCCCCTATCCGCACCCATTTGTCTTGCCTATCAAAGGGCGAGGAAAGGCCCATTGGCCGAGCACGGCGCAGATCCGTAGGCTGGCCCCATATCAACAAGGAGAGAAGCCATGACTGACAAGACCCTGCACAGCGCCAACGGTGCCCCCGTCGTCGACAACAACAACAGCCTCACCGCTGGCCCGCGCGGCCCCATCCTGATGCAAGATATCTGGTTGATGGAGAAACTCGCCCACTTCGACCGTGAGCGCATTCCCGAGCGGGTGGTTCACGCTAAGGGCTCGGGCGCCTACGGCACCTTTACCGTGACCCACGACATCAGCCAGTTCAGCAAAGCCGATCTGTTCAACGCCATCGGCAAGCAGACCCCGGTGTTCCTGCGTTTCTCCACCGTGGCAGGCGAGAAGGGCGCCGCCGATGCCGAGCGCGACGTGCGCGGCTTCGCCCTCAAGTTCTATACCGAACAGGGCAACTGGGATCTGGTGGGCAACAACACCCCGGTCTTTTTCATCCGCGATCCGCTGAAATTCCCCGACTTCATCCACACCCAGAAGCGGGATCCGCGTACCAACCTGCGCAGCGCCACCGCCGCCTGGGACTTCTGGTCACGCCATCCGGAATCCCTGCATCAGGTCACCATACTGTTCAGCGATCGTGGCATTCCCAAGAGCCTGAGGGAGATGAACGGCTACGGCAGCCACACCTTCAGCTTTATCAACGACGCGAACGAGCGCTTCTGGGTCAAGTTCCACTTCAAGACCGAGCAGGGCCACAGCTTCTACACCGATGAAGAGGCCGCCACCGCCGTCGGGCAGGATCGGGAGACCAGTCAGGCGGATCTCTACAACGCCATCGAACGAGGCGACTTCCCGCGCTGGAAGGTCTATGTGCAGGTGATGCCGGAGGCCAACGCCCAAACTTACAACATCCACCCGTTCGACCTCACCAAGGTGTGGCCGCACAGCGACTACCCGCTGATCCCGGTGGGTGTGCTTGAGCTTAACCAGAACCCGGACAACTACTTCGCCCATGTGGAACAGGCCGCGTTTACCCCGGCCAACGTGGTGCCCGGTATCGGCTTCTCGCCGGATCGCATGTTGCAAGGGCGGCTCTTCTCCTACGGAGACACCCAGCGCTATCGCCTCGGCGTCAACCACGGTCTGCTGCCGGTCAACGCCCCGCGCTGCCCGTTCCATCACGGCGCCCATCGTGACGGTGCCATGCGAGCGGACAGCAATGGCGGCGCCAGCCCCAACTATCAGCCGAACCGTTTCGGTACCCAACAGCCGAGCGAGCAGCACGAACCGGCGCTGAGCCTGGAGGGGGCCGCCCTGCACTACGACTTCCGTGACTACGACAGCGACTACTACAGCCAGCCGGGCAACCTGTTCCGCATCATGGACGAGGGGCAGCGTTCACGGCTCGCCGCCAACCTGGCCCGCTCCCTCATCAATGTGGAAGATGACGCCATCGTCGCGGCCCAGCTCAAACACTTCGAGCAGGCCGACCCCGAGTACGCCAAACGAGTCGAACTGGCACTGGCCGCCTTGCAGCGCTAAGCCGCAAGCAGGAAAACTCTACAAAAACAAAACAGGGGGTCATATAACGGTGCCCGCGCCGAAGCGATGGCCGAACTCGGTCTGCTAATCCACCAGAAGCGCACCGCTCCCGAGCTGGGCGACTGGATTGCCAAGGCCGA
>NZ_JBFODN010000069.1:0-21530 GCF_040908345.1 Aeromonas sp. R3-1 | reverse complement strand
GGGGTCGGGTTTGTGGTGATACAAAAACGGCGTGCCCTGAAGCGTGCTCTGGCCGCTGCGCAGGCCGAGAATCAGCAAGCCGGACAACCAGCCGCCAAGCTGGATCTCAATTTGCCGGAGCAGTAACCCTCGTACTGAAGTGGCGTGATGCCAGAGATAAAAAACCGCCCTGATAAGTAGGGCGGTTTTTTTAGTTCATAAACAGAACAAGCTGGCTATCAGTGTTCGCCGATATAGACATCCTTGTTCTGCTCGCGGATCTCGAGGAACTTGTCCAGATTGGCCATCATCAGCTCGACCAGCTGGGGGTCGAAATGCTGCCCCTTCTCCTCTTCAATCAGGGCCAGCACCTTGTCCAGCGGCCACGCTTTCTTGTAGCAGCGATCCGAACCCAGGGCATCGAATACGTCAGCCAGTGCCACAATCCGCCCCTCCAGCGGAATATCGGCCCCCTTCAAACCGCGGGGATAGCCACTGCCATTCCACTTCTCATGGTGATTACCTGCGATGGTGGCACCAATCTGAAACAGCGCCAGATCGCTGCCGGAGAGCATATCCTGCCCGAGCTGGGCGTGGGTTTTCATGATCTCCCACTCCTCCGGCGTCAGCTTGCCCGGCTTGTGCAAGATGGCATCGGGAATTCCCACCTTGCCAATGTCATGGAGCGGCGAGGCACGTTTCACCAGCTCGCTCTGCTCTTCGCTCATGCCCATCAGGTGGCAGAACTGTTCGGTATAGAGCGCGACCCGTTTGACGTGCAGTCCTGACTCTTTGGAACGGGTTTCGACCAGTTCGCCGATGCGATAGATGATCTCCCGCTGGTTGTCGGCGATCACCTCATTGAGCCGGATATTCTCCAGCGCCACTATGATGTTTTCAGTAAACAGCGTCAGCAGACTGGTATCGATCTGGTTGAGCTGGCGGGTGGTCTCGATGTGGAACAGCAGATGGTGGCGCGGATTCTGGCAGTAGAGCACCATCTGGGTGGCGTTATAGACATTGCTGCGCTTGCTCATGGCCTGGCGCAGGATCTCCGGCGCTTCTGTGAGGAGCATGGCGGGATGGCCGGGGAGCAGGGGCTCCAATACTTGATCCTTCACCTCATAGGCGTATTGCTTGACGTCGTATATCTGGGTTTCCCCCAGATGGAGCAGGGCGCTGAGCTGCTCCTGGGCGCCTTCGACAAACTGGCGCAACGCCCGTTTCTCAAAGATCCCCTTGGAGGCTTCGATGACTTTTTCCAGCCCCTGACGGTTACTCTCCAAGGTGCGGATATCCCGATAGGATCGCAGGCTGGCCCGCAGCAGGGTGCGCAGCTTCTGGGAGGTGAGCTCGGTTTTATCCTTGTAGTCGTTGATGTCGTAGTTGGTGACCACGTCATCTTCCGGCGCCTGGCCGGGTTGGCCGGTACGCAGCACGATGCGTACCATCTTGTTTTGCAGATCTTCACGGACGTATTTGACGACATCGAGGCCGGCGTGGTCGACCTCCATCACCACGTCCAGCAGCAACAGGGCAACGTCCGGGGTGGTGGCCAGCAACTCTTTGGCCTGTGCCGCGGAATAGGCATGCAGAAAATCGATGGGGCGATTGTCAAACTCGAATTTGTTCAAGGTGATTTTGGTGATGCGATGCACTTCAGGCTCATCGTCAACAATCATCACCTTCCAGCCCGCTTGCTGTGCGTCGGGGAGGGAGAGATCGTCATCATCAATAATCAGGATCTGGTCATCCATCATACAATCCTGTTTGGCATCCTGTGCTTACATTAACTGCTTCACTAAGGATAGGAAACTTATTGGGAAATAAAATTTGATCTCGAAAAACTATGGTCGAAATAAGCAAATGGAACCGTTTGTGACTGTGGCGTTGTCCGGCTGCTTTCTTTGCCCAATCATGGAGCTAGCGTGCATAAAGCCTATTTCTGGATTGGGGTGTGTACGCCAGTGGTTGGGGATGTTTGAATCCAGTTTGTAGCTATTAGACGAGAAATAATCTTATTTGATAGTAATTCCTATTTGCGTGTAGCATGGGCGACACACTCAACGAGGAGCCCCATCGTGTCCCCATCTCTGCCTCCCAATCGTCCCCGTCTGCTGACTGTCAAAGCCATTACCCAGATCACCACCCATTTGCGTCGCATCACCTTTGGTGGCAGCGAGTTGGCTGACTATCCCTTTACCTGCGGTGGGGCCCATATCAAGGTGATGCTGGCCCAGCCCCATCAGGTAGAGCCGGTGCTGCCTGCCATGACTCCGAGCGGCCCGCGTTGGAGTGACCCGGCTGACAAGCCGGTGATCCGTACCTACACCATCCGCGCGTTTCGCCGTGATGAGCAGGAAATTGATATCGACTTCGTATTGCACGGTGACGGCGGGCCCGCCAGCGCCTTTGCTACCCATGCCAAGCCGGGAGAGAAGGTGATCCTCTCCGGGCCGGGTGGTCCCAACCCCATGCTGCAACCGTCCGATCACTACTGCCTGGTGGGGGATCTCACCGCCTTGCCCGCCATCATGGCGATGTGTGAGGTGATGCCTGCCGAGGCCAGAGGGGAAATTGCGATTCTGGTGCCGGATCAGGCCGATGCTCAGCCGTTGACGCTGCCGGTCGGGGTGCGCTGTCACTGGTTTGTCGGCGAGCCCGAGTCCAGTGGCCTGCTGGAGCATGTGATTGCTCTGCCGCTGGTGGGCGATGGTGGCTTCTTCTGGCTGGGTGGGGAAGAGGCGCTGGTGCTACCGCTGCGCCGCCATTTTCGGTCTGTGCTCGAGGTGGATCGCCAGTCGCTCTACGCCGTGCCGTACTGGCGCCGGGGCAAGAGTGAAGAGGCCTATCATCAGACCCGTCATGATGTGATGGATAATTAAGCGGACGCGAAAGAATACCTGATTCACGCTTGCAAATAAAAATGATTTGCATTTAGTATTGCGCCGTCTGGGTATTCGTGCGGGCGGCGTTTTTATTTCCGTTGACACAAGAGCGCCCTGTTTTCACGTCGGTTTGGCTGCATGTTGTCAGACCCAACGCAAGGAGTCGTAAAGGGTGGTTAAGTACCAGACCCCTCTGTTCTGGCTGGCATTGTTCCTTCTCTGCACGCTGTTTTGCCTCTCGCTCGCCACTGGTGCGGGCGTCTATGGTGCCCGCGAAGTGCTCGGCTACCTGATGGGGGATGCCCGCTGGGCTGGAGACGAGAAGCTCGCCATGGTGCTCAATACCTTGCGACTGCCGCGCACCCTCTGCGCCATGGTGGTCGGCGCCTCTTTATCGCTGGCTGCCTCCTTGTTGCAGAGCGCGACCCGCAATCCGCTGGCGGAGCCCGGCCTGCTCGGGGTCAACGCCGGGGCCGTCTTTGCGCTGGTGGTGGGGCTCACCTGGTTCGGGGTGGAGTCTGCCTATGGCTATCTGCTCTGGGCCGGACTCGGTGCGCTGCTCGGCAACGTGATTGTGCTGGGGCTCGGCATGATGATTGGCCGCTCCAACCCCCTCAAGCTCATTCTGGTCGGGGTGGCGCTCTCGGCCACCTTCGGCGGTCTCTCCAGCTTTTTGCTGCTCTCCAACAAGATGGTGCTGGAGCAGTACCGCTTCTGGAACCTCGGCTCCCTGTCGGCGGCCAATCTCGATGCCATCATAGCCGTACTGCCCTTCGTGCTGGCGGCGTTTGTCATCACCTTGCTGCTCTGTCGCCAGCTGACCCTGATGCAGATGGGGGACAGTCAGGCCCAGGCGCTCGGGATCCGCCCTAACCGGGTGCGAATTGGTGTGCTGCTGGCCGCCACCCTGTTTACCGCCAGTGCCATCGCCATCGCCGGCCCCATCGGCTTTGTCGGTTTTCTGGCCGCCTACTGTGGCCGACTGGTGGAGCCGGTGAAGCTGTCGGTGCAGGTCTGTTTCTCCGCCCTGTTCGGCATGTTGTTTCTGCTGCTGGCCGACATTCTGGCGCGCTGGCTGATCCAGCCGTTCGAGCTGCCAAACGGGGTTATTCTGGCCCTGATTGGCGCGCCTGTACTGATCGCCATTGTTCATCGCGGGGGCTTTCGCACCCTGCTGACCGTCAAGTGAGGGGCTGATGCGTACACCTACCGATATGCTCTGCCTGCGGGCCGGCAACCGCTCTTTGCTGATCCATCTGCCAAGCTGGCGCTGGCTGGTACTGCTGGCCATGGCGCTGCTGGCGCTTGCTCTGCTGGCCCTGAGCGTTGGCGGCGGCAAACTCGGCTTTGCCGGGGTGGTCAACACCCTGCTGGGGGAGGGGACGCGGCTTGAGCAGCTCACCCTGTTCAAGATCCGGCTGCCGCGCATCCTTGGGGTGGTGGTGGCGGGGGCGGCCATGGGGCTTTCCGGCTGTCTGGTGCAGACTCTGGTTCGCAACCGGCTGGCCACACCCGACATGGTGGGGGTCAACAACGGCGCCTCTCTGGCCATCATCGTCTTCTCCCTCTACCTGACGGTAGGCAGCTGGCCCTGGTGGGCGGCCCCCATCGGCGCCATCTTCGCGGCGCTGGTGCTCTATGCCCTCTGCCGCAAACCGGGTGAGCAGGGCTATCTGTTCGTGGTGATCGGCATCGGTCTCTCCGAACTGTTCGAGGCGCTCGGCCAGTTTGTGATGTCCACCCAGGCCCTGCTGCACCTGAGCTCCCTCTATTTGTGGAATATGGGCAGCTTTATCGCCGTGGGGTACAGCACCATCACCCCCATCGCCATCCTGTTGCTGGTGCTCTGCCCGTGGATCGTCTATCTCTCCCGCGCGCTGGCGGTGCTGCGCTTTGGCCCCGAGATGGCCAGAGGGCTTGGCGTCAACGGCGATCGGGTACAACTGGGCATTCTGGCGCAGGCCATTCTGGTGGCGGCGCTCGGCACCGCCATCGGCGGCCCCGTGGTCTTTATCGCTATGGCAGCCCCCATTCTTGCCTCTTGGCTGGTGAAAGACCGGGTGGTGCCGCTCTGGCTGGCGGCACTCAGCGGCGCCTTGCTGCTGCTTGCCAGCGATACCCTGGTCCGGGTGCTGGCAAGCCCTCACGAGGTGGCGACCGGCATCATGACCCGTATTCTCGGCGGCCTGTTGCTGCTGTTTCTTCTTGTTAACGATCGCCAGAGGGCTGACTGATGACGCTCACCGTAAATCGCCTCCATTTCGCCTATCAGCAGACCCCTATTTTGCGGAACATCTCTTTCAGCGTGCCGAGGGGCAAGCTGGTGGGGATCGTCGGCCCCAACGGCTGCGGCAAATCGACCCTGCTCAAGCTGCTATCCGGCCAGATGAAAGCCCAACGCGGCGAGATCCTGCTCAAAGGCAAACCGCTTGCCAGCTATCCCATGAAGGGGCTGGCGCGGGAGCTCGCCTATCTGCCCCAGCGGCCGACCCTGCCTGCCGGCATTCTGGTGGAGCAGTTGGTGCAGTATGGCCGCCACCCTCATCAGGGCTGGTTCAATCAGTGGGGCGAGGAGGATGCCCGCATGGTGCGCAGCGCCTGCGAGCGGATGCAGCTTGAAAGCATCTGGCAGCAGAGCGCCGCGTCTCTCTCCGGTGGGCAGGCGCAGCGGGCGTGGCTGGCGATGATCCTGGCGCAGGACAGCGACATGGTGCTGCTCGACGAGCCCACCAGCGCCCTCGATATCGGTCACCAGACCGAGGTGATGGAGGCGATCCATCGCATCACCGCCGAGGGCAAAACCGTGCTGCTGGTGATCCACGATCTGGCGATGGCGGCCCGCTACTGTGACGAGCTGATCGCCATCGGCGAGGGGAGCATTGCCGCCATGGGCCCGGCCCGGGAGGTGGTGACCAAGGATCTAATCGACCGGCTCTACCAGACCAGTGTCGACATTCTGCATGCCCCCGGCGACGGGGCGCCCATTATCGTGCCCCGTCGCCACGAACATGGCCGCACCCTGCGTTCGGCGAGTTGAGTCATATGGGCCTGCTCTGTTGGCCCGCCGAGTGTATTTACGCGGCCGATTATCCGGGCCGTGCAACGAGAAGGAGTGAGATGATGAAGCGTTTTGCCGCCCTGGCAGCAGCCATCCTGATGCTGGCCGCGCCGCTGGTTCAGGCGCAGGATATGCGTGAAGTGACTGATGCGTTTGGCCAGAAGGTGCAGGTGCCAGTCCAGCCAACGCGGGTGGTGGTGCTGAGCGAGCTCGAACTCGACAGCACCCTGACCCTGGGGCTGACCCCCATCGGCGCCGTCAATGGCCGTGGTCAACCCACCTTGCCCCGCTATTTGCTGAACAAGGCGGGCATGGGTATCCAGGTGATCGGCGATCTCGACAGCCCCAATCTGGAGTCGCTGATTGCGCTGGAGCCCGACCTTATCCTGACCGGCCAGACCCGTCCAGAGCTGCTGACTTTGCTGGGGGAGATCGCGCCGACCGTGGTGACCAGCAAGTGGGGTGAGCCGTGGCAGGATAGCTTCCGCCGCACCGCCCACACCCTCAACCGCGACCAGCAAGGGGATACTTTCTTGCTGCAGTATGCCGAGCGGCTGACTCAGGCCCGCAGCAAGCTGGCCAAGCATCAGGGGGAGAGCATCAGCATAGTGCGCTGGAACCCCAAGGGGCCGAGCTTTATGTATCAGGGCACCTTTGCCAGCAGCGTAGTGGAGTCGATGGGGCTGGTACGCCCAAGCAAGCAGCAGGGTTCTGGCGCACCCCACTCACCGGCGCTGAGTCTGGAGTCCCTCAACTTGCTGGATGCTGACTGGCTGGTGGTCGGTACTCTGAGCGCCACCGGTGATGCGGTGGATGCCATGCGTCAGGCGGAGCAGACCCCGGCGTTCCAGCAGCTGCCGGTGATCAAAGCCAAGCGCTTTGGCGCTGTGGACGGGTCGCTCTGGACCTCCAGCGGCGGCCCGCAGGCGGCCCTCAAGGTGATCGAGGATGTGGAGCAGTTGCTGGCAACCCGCAGCTGAGTGCTATCGCGCGCCAGAGGTTGACCACACGAACAGGTTGATCAAAAGAAGAGGGAGGCTGATGCCTCCCTCTTGCGTTGTCACTGTCTATCGTGACCTTTTCGGCGAGCCAGAGCCGTTTATTGCGGCTGGATGGCTGTCACTGTGAGCTTGCCGCTCTGGCTTTCGGCATGAAAGTGGATGGCATCCCCCACCTTCAGCCCCTTGAGCTGGGCCGGATCTGCCACTCGAAAGACCATGGTCATGGCGGGCATCTTGAGGTTCTCGATCGCCTCGTGCTTGATGCCGACCTTGCCGCTCCCCTCATCGAGGCGGGTAATGACCCCCTTGGTCATCACCATTGCGCCCTGTTCGCTCATCTCACCCGTCTGGCTCATCTCGTGCCCTTCATGGTGCATCATCTCTTCGGCTTGCAGGTTGGTCTGGGTGGCAAGGCCAAGCAGCAATGTCAGGGTCAGCGTTTTGTAGTTCATGATGGTTTCCTCATAGTTCAGTCAATATGGATCGTGAAATCGGGTTATTCGGATTGCGGGTTCGCGCCCTTGCCAAGGCTGCGGCTGCGCCACAGGTAATAGGCCGCTGGCAGCACCAAGAGGGTCAGCACCAGCGCGCTCACCATGCCGCCGATCATGGGGGCGGCGATGCGCTGCATCACCTCGGATCCGGTGCCGTGGCTCCACATGATGGGCAACAGGCCGGCGATAATAGTCACCACCGTCATCATCTTGGGACGCAGGCGCAGGGCGGCGCCGTGGATCACCGCCCGATGCAGACCCGCCTTGTCCGGCTTGCCGCTGGCCACCAGGTCATCCCAGGCGTGGTTGAGGTAGACCAGCATCAAGACGCCGGTCTCTACCGCCACCCCCGCCAGAGCAATAAAGCCCACCCCGACCGCCACAGAGAGGTTGAAGTCGAGCAGCCAGAGGGTCCAGATCCCCCCCACCACCGCCAGCGGCAAGGTGGTGAGAATGAGCAGTACCTCCTGAACGCGGCGAAACGCCAGATAGAGCAGCAGCACGATAATGGCGACCGTCAGCGGCACCACGTAGGCGAGGCGCGCCTTGGCCCGCTCCATGTACTCGTATTGGCCAGACCAGGTGAGGGCGTAGCCTGCCGGCAGCACCAGCTGTTTGTTCACCTCGGCCTTGGCCTCATCGACGAAGGAGCCGATATCGCGGCCGCGAATGTCGACGTAGACCCAGCCGTTGAGGCGTGCATTCTCGCTGCGCAGCATGGGGGCCTCGTCGCTGATGTAGACCCGGGCCACGTCCGCCAGCGCGATGCGCGCCCCGCTCGGGGTCACCACCGGCAGCAGCTCAAGGCTCGCCACCGAGTCACGATAGCTCTGGGGATAGCGCAGGTTGATGGGATAGCGCTCGCGCCCCTCGATGGTCTGGCCCACCTCCATGCCGCCCACCGCGGTGGCGAGCACCGCCTGCACATCTGCGATGTTGAGGCCATAGCGTGCTGCTTTCAGCCGGTCGATATCCACCTTGACGTAGCGGCCACCCGCCACCCGCTCGGCGTAGACCGATGAGGCGCCCTCCACCTTGCCAACGATCTGTTCGAGCTGTTGGCCGAGTTGCTGGATCACCTTGAGATCCGGCCCCGCTATCTTGATGCCCACCGGGGTCTTGATACCGGTGGCCAGCATGTCGATGCGGGTCTTGATGGGGGGCACCCAGGCGTTGGTGAGGCCGGGGAAACGGATGAGGGAGTCGAGCTCCTCTTTGAGCTTCTCCGGGGTCATACCGGGGCGCCACTGATCGCGGGGCTTGAGCTGGATGCTGGTCTCCATCATCACCAGATCGGCAGGGTCGGTGGCCGATTCGGCGCGCCCCGCCTTGCCGAACACGTTTTGCACCTCGGGCACGGTACGAATGAGCTTGTCGGTCTGCTGCAAAATCTCCCGCGCCTTGCCCACCGAGATATTGGCTGCGGTGGTGGGCATATACATGATGTCCCCCTCATCGAGCGGCGGAATGAACTCGGAGCCGAGGTACTTGAGCGGCCAGAAGCCCGCCACCGTCACCACGGCGGCGATGGCCAGGGTGGTTTTCGGACGGGCCAAGACGGCTTTGAGCAGCGGCACATAGCCCAGGCTTAGCCAGCGGTTCAGCGGATTGGCCTGCTCCGCCAGCACCTTGCCACGGATGAAGTAACCCATGATCACCGGCACCAGCGTGATGGCGAGCGCGGCAGCCGCCGCCATGGCGTAGGTCTTGGTGTAGGCGAGGGGATGGAACATCCGCCCCTCCTGCGCCTCCAGCGCAAATACCGGCAGGAAGCTGATGGTGATGATCAGCAGGGAGAAGAAGATGGCGGGCCCCACTTCGATGCTCGCCTCGGTGATGATGCGCCAGCGGTTCTTGTCGGTGAGCGCCTCCCGCTCCATATGTTTGTGGACGTTCTCGATCATCACGATGGCGCCATCCACCATGGCGCCGATGGCGATGGCGATGCCCCCGAGCGACATGATGTTGGCGTTGATCCCCTGCAGATGCATGACGATAAAGGCCACCAGAATGGCGATTGGCAGGGTGATGACCACTACCAGTGACGAGCGCAGGTGGAACAGGAAGGCGAGGCAGACCAGCACCACCACGGCGAACTCCTCCAGCAGCTTGCCGGAGAGGTTGTCGATGGCGCGCTGGATAAGGTCGGATCGGTCGTAGACGGTGACCACTTCCACCCCTTGTGGCAGGCTGCTTTTCAGCTCCGCCAGCCGTGCCTTGACTCCGTCTATGGTGTGCTGGGCATTCTCGCCGTAGCGCATGATGATGATGCCACCGACCACTTCTCCTTCGCCGTTGAGCTCGGCAATGCCGCGCCGCATCTGGGGTCCGGTGACCACATCTGCCACATCCCCCAGCAGCAGCGGGGCGCCGCGCACATTGGTGCCGAGTGGGATCTGCTTCAGATCCTCGACGCTTTTCAGATAGCCATTGGAGCGCACCATATACTCCGCTTCCGCCATCTCGATGACGGAGGCGCCTGTCTCCTGGTTGCCCTGCTTGATGGCGGTCTCGATAAGGGAGAGCGGGATGCCGTAGGCACGCAGCTTGTCCGGGTCGACCCGCACCTGATACTGGCGCACCATGCCGCCCACGGTGGCGACTTCGGAGATTCCATCCACCGTCTGCAACTCGTACTTGAGGAACCAGTTCTGCAGGGAGGTGAGCTGGCTGAGGTCATGCTTGCCGGTCTTGTCCACCAGCGCGTACTGATAGACCCAGCCCACCCCGGTGGCGTCCGGGCCGAGCTGGGGGCGGGCGGAGGCGGGCAGGTTGGGCGCGACCTGGCTCAAATACTCCAGCACCCGGGCGCGGGCCCAGTAGAGGTCGGTGTTGTCGTCAAACAGCACATAGACGAAGGAGTCGCCGAAGAAGGAGTAGCCGCGCACCGTGGTGGCCCCCGGTACCGCCAGCATGGCGGTGGTGAGCGGGTAGGTCACCTGATCCTCCACTACCTGAGGCGCCTGGCCCGGGTAGGCCGTCTTGATGATCACCTGCACGTCGGATAGATCCGGCAGGGCGTCCACCGGGGTCTGTTTGACCGACCAGAGCCCCCAGGCGGTGAGCATGAGGGTCAACAACAGCACCAGAAAGCGGTTGCCCACCGACCAGCGAATAATCGAGGGGATCATGGCTTGGCTCCCATATTGTGCTGGCTATGGTCCATGCCTTCCATCTTCTCCATCTCATCCGTTGCGGGCTTGGCTGCGTCGCCGCTTGCCGGCGCTTGCTCCTGATGAATGCTGGTGATGCGGTACTCATCCCGCTCCTGCATTACCTGCAGGTGCAGGGTCTGCCCCTCGACCAGCTTGCTGATGTCCACACCGTCGGCGACGGTGAACTCCATCTCCATGGCGGGCCACTGCCACTCGGGGATGGGCTGGTGGGAGACCATCAGGGTACGGTTGGCCAGATCGATGCTTTCAACCTCGCCCTGGGTCCACACCTGGGCGGGACGTACCGCCGTCATGCGCTGGAAGTCCGAGTCGATAGCCGATTCGGAGTCGAGCAGGAATTGGGCCGAGCTGACGATGCTGTCCCCAGCCTCTACCCCCGCCTTGATGGCGACCTTGTCGCCAAACTGGGGGCCTAGGGTGACGGCCACCGACTTAAAGCTGCCATCCCCCAGCGCCAGCACCAGCCGGTCCTGGCTGCCGGTACGGATCACCGCTTCGCTGGGCACCACCAATTGCGGCTCTCCCTTGCCCGCCTGAATCGTCACCTTGGCGAACATATTGGGTTTCAAAAATTCGTCCGGGTTGGCAAAGCGCAGCCGCACCTTGAGAGTACGGGTGGCGGCATCCAGAGTCGGGTAGAGGTAATCCACCTTACCTTGCCAACTGCGACCGGGGGCGTAGTCGAGGGTCATGGTGACCGGATCGCCCACCTTCAGCTGGGCCGCCTGACGCTCGAACACCTCGGCACTGACCCACACCTGCTTGAGGGTGCTGATGTTAAAGAGTGCCGCTGCGGGCTCCACATACTGGCCTTCGCGCACTTTCAGCTCGGAGACATAACCGCTGCTGGGGGCATAGATACGCACCGTCTCCTGCACCTGACGGTTGCGCTTGAGGGCGGCGATTTGATCCGCGGGTACCTGTAAGGATTTGAGCTTGCCCTCGGCGGCACGTAGCAGCAGCGGGTTGGCCGTGTTGAGGGCGAGCAGGTACTCGTGCTGGGCGTTGACCAGATCCGGGGCGTAGATCTCGTAGAGCAGTGAGCCTTTGGCCACCTGCTGCCCCTCGCTCTTGATGGCGAGGGTGCGGATCCAGCCCGCCATGCGGGCGTTGATGGCCTCTAGCCTGTCCTCGTCATAGCCGACGTAGCCCACCGTCTCGATCTGCTGGTGGATGGGCAGCTTCTCCACCTTGGCAAGCCGCACTCCCAGGTTCTGCTGGATCTCGGGGCTGATGGTGACGGTGCCCGGCGAGCCGCCCTGTTTTTCCTCATAGACGGGGATAAAGTCCATCCCCATGCTGTCTTTGGCCGGACCATCGCGCTTGTCGCGCGGATCCATGGGGTTGACCCAGTAAAGGGGCGTCTTCTCTTTGGCGGTTGCACCGTCGCTAGTCTGTTTGGCGGCCCAGTAGCCGCCACCGGCGCCAAGTGCAAGCAGCAGGGCCGATATCAGCAGTTTCTGGCTCATCGCACACCTCCACTTAGTGGCTGAGTGGCAAGTTTTTTGGCGGCGATAAGGCCGGTAACAGGGACAAGTGACATCATATCTCTTCTCTTGTGCACGCCGCCGGACGGGAGATGGACAAGGCATCACCCAAGGGATTGGCGGCAAACGGGGCGCAGCTGTATCAGCGCGCACGGCTCCCTGTGAGCGGGCCGGTTTGGCCGGGGCACAGGGTCAGGCAAGGCGGCAGGATACGGGCAAGCCGAGGCTTGCCGCTGCCGCAAGAGAAGATCTTTCTAGTGGCGCAGCACCGACAACATCAGGTGTCGGCGTGGCCATGAGGGAGGGTGAGTACCGCGCGAGCGCAGGAAGGGATCCCGCAACCAGTTATCAAGCAGTGACGCTGCGACGTTGTTGCCAAGTAGCAGGGGGAAGGTCAGCAGGGCGACCAGTACACCCAGCAGAGCCATCGCGCCGAAGGAGAGAGCATTGACGCCGGTCTGCATCTGGCACTCATCGCCCATGGCTGACCCCTCGTCTCCCTGATGGCAGGAGAGGGGCATGACATCGCCCGGGTGATCCATAGCGGGCATTGCATGAGAGATATCGCCATCCGCCATCGCCATGGATGAATCGAACATCACCATCGACTGGGCGCTGCTTGAGGTCGGCTCGGAGGAGAGGGGAGAACCATGCCAGCTGATGCAGAGGGTCAGATTGCACACGAGCAGCAGAGCCAGCAATAGCCGGGCTAGCAGGGCAGAGGGCAATCTTGTCGCAAGCTGGGTGAGTGACAATCCGGTCATCCTTCAGGATCTGGTATCCAGACTCTAAACCTTGCTTCTGGGAGAAGGTCAAGGCGAGGGCTGGCGCTGTTGTTGCAGATAGATGTCGCTGTATTTCTCCAGCAGCTGATCTATCCACTGCCTCATGCCCGGCGCTTGCAGCATGGGTTCCAGCTGTTCGAGGGTGCCAAGATGGGGAGATTGTAGTGAAACAGAAATATAGAGCTCACCGCGCTGCAGTGGCCACTGCAGATCAGCCATTCCGCTGCTCGGGTAATTTTCGCTCAAAAACAGGCGGCCGGAAGAGCGGCCATAGGGAACGAAGTCGACCCGGTCACTGGCCAGCAGGCCAAATACCTGCTTGAGGGAGTTGACCCTGTAGATGCGGGTATTTGCTTGCAAAAAATCATCCATTTCGCTGCCAAGGCTGACGCCGATCATCATGGCTCCCCGCAGTCCGGTCAGATCCTCCCGTCGCTGCAGCAAGCGGCTGCCGGGTTGGCGTACGAACACAGCCATGTCATTGATGGCCATGGGTGTTCGGGTAAAGCGGGAGTAGTGTGCTCTCTCTTCGTTGCGCAGCGCACAGATATTGATGTCGACCTCTCCTTTCGCCACTTTCTGCTGACAGCGGGCCCAGGGGCCCACATAGGAGAGATCCACATTGAAACCCAACCGTTGATAGAGGGTACTGACTACTTCGGCACAAACGCCGATGATCTTGCCATCGCTCAGCCAGTTCCAGGGGGGATAATCGTGATGACCACAGGCGGAGAGGGTAGTGGTCGTCAAGGTCGTCGCGAGCCAGAGCTGAGCCAGCATATCCGGATCCTGTGCAAAAAAGTCTCGATGTGTGTCATTGAAGCACACCGCAGACAAAAAAATACCCCCGCACGGGCGGGGGTAGTTTGTTATCGGTGGAACGCCCGTGGAGAGCGTTACGGCTTGGCGCGTTTTTCCGACCCTTTCATGATGAGGCGGAAGAAGAGCGGGATAAAGAAGATGGCGATAAAGGTGGCCGCCAGCATGCCGCCGATGACCGGCCAGCCGAGAGCGTGACGGCTTGCGGCACCGGCGCCGCTGGAGGTGACCAGCGGCACACAGCCGAGGATGAAGGCCAGCGAGGTCATCACGATGGGGCGAAAACGCAGGCGCGCCGCCTCCAGTGCCGACTCGATGAGGCTCATCCCCTCTTCGTGCTTCATCACCGCGAACTCCACAATCAGTATGGCGTTCTTGGCGGCAAGACCCACCAGGGTCACCAGCCCGATCTGGAAGTAGACGTTGTTGGTGAGTCCTACCAGCCAGGTGGCTAGCAGGGCGCCGAACAGGGCGAACGGTACGGCTGTGATCACCGCAAACGGCAGGCTCCAGCGTTCGTACTGGGCTGCCAGGATGAGGAAGATCATCACAATACCGAAGCCGAACGCCATGCCTGCGCTACCGGCAGAGGCTTTCTCCTGATAGGCGGAACCGGTCCACTCCAGCTTGGCATCGTTGCCAAGGGTGCTGTTGGCCACCTCTTCCAGTGCGGCGATCGCCTGACCCGAACTGTAGCCGGGTGCCGGCTGTGCCATGATCTTGGCTGCCTGGAAGATGTTGAAGCGTTCAACCAGTTCGGGGCCGGTGGCATCACGGACCGTCACCAGGCTGCTGAGCGGGATCATCTCGCCGGTGTTGGAGCGCACGTAGACGTTGCGGATATCGCTCTTCTTAGCGCGGTAGTCCGCTTCGGACTGCAACTGTACCCGGTAGGTTCGGCCAAACTGGTTGAAGTCGTTGACATAGACCTGACCGAAGGTGGCCTGCATGGTGTCGAATACCGCATTGATCGGCAGCCCCAGCGCCTTGGCTTTCTCGCGATCCAGGTCGAGATAGACCTGCGGCACATTGGCACGGAATGTGGATGTGACACTGGCAAACTCGGGGCGCTCCTTGGCGGCGGCGAGGAAGCGCTGTACTTCGCCCGAAAACTCCTGGGCACTGCCGGAACCCCGGTTTTGCAGGTAGCCTTCCAGTCCGCCGGTGGTGGACATCCCCTGGATGGGGGGCGGGTTGAAGGAGGCAACAAAGCCGTCAGCCAGCCCCATCAGGCTCATCCCCTGCAGGGTTTTGGCCAGCTCGAAGGAGTCCTGGCCTGTCCCCTTGCGCTCGCTCCAGTCCTTCAGGGTAATGAAGGTGAGACCGCTGTTGCTGATGATGGCGTTGGAGAGGATGTCGAAGCCCGAGAAGGTGATCACATCCTTCACATTGGGATTGGCCATGGCGAGCTTGTCGAACTGATCCGCCACTGCCTGTGTCCGGCTCATGGCGGCGGCATCCGGCAGCATGACGGCGGAGATGAGGTAGCCCTGATCTTCGTTCGGTACCAGCTCGCCCGGCACTTTCAGGAAGAGACCGTAGATGGAGAGCAGCAGTACGGCGATGATGGCAAAAGCGACCCCCACCCGACGGTTCAGGAAGGCCACACCCCGTACATAGCCGCGGGTCAGCTGGTCAAATTTATCGTTGAACCAGACGAAGAAACGGGCCGGTTTGTGATGTCCCTCTTTCAGCAACACGGCGCACAAGGCCGGAGAGAGAGTCAGAGCCACCAGACCGGAGATGGCCACCGAGACCGCGACCGTGATGGCGAACTGCTTGTACATCACCCCTGTCATGCCACCCATAAAGGCGACCGGCAGGAACACGGCGCAAAGCACCAGCACGATGGCGACCACCGGACCTGAGACCTCCTGCATGGCGAGGATGGCAGCCTCTTTGGCGGAGCACTTCTTCTCGCTCATGATCCGCTCGACGTTTTCGAGCACCACGATGGCGTCATCCACCACGATACCGATGGCGAGCACCATGCCGAACAGGGTCAGCAGGTTGATGGAGAAACCGAGCACCAGCATGCCGGCGAAGGTCCCGATAAGTGACACTGGCACCGCGATACAGGGGATCAGGGTGGCGCGGAAGTTCTGCAGGAACAGGTAGACTACCACGAACACCAGCACGATCGCCTCGAACAGGGTGTGTACCACCTCTTCGATGGAGATCTTCACAAACTCTGTGGTGTCGTAGGGGATCTGGTACTCGATATCCTGCGGAAAGCGCTCCTTGAGCCGCTCCATGGTGGTGTGCACCGCATCGGCGACTGCTACGGCGTTGGCACCGGGCTGCAGATAGGTAGCGATACCGATGGCCGGTTTGCCGTTGGCGCGGGCCACCAGATCATAATCCTTGCCCCCCAGCTCGACCCGGGCGACATCGCGGACCCGGATCTTGGAGCCATCGGGCATGGAGCGAACTATGATGTTCTGGAACTCTTTCACATCTTCAAGGCGACCCTTGGTCTGCACCGTGTAGGTGAAGTCGATGGGGGTCGAGGTGGGCTGAGCGCCGATCTTGCCTGCCGCAAACTGGGTGTTCTGCTCGCGGATGGCGCTAATCACATCACTCGGGGTGAGTTCGAGCTGGGCCAGTCGATCCGGCCGCAACCAGATGCGCATCGCATAGTCGGTACCGCCAAACAGAGTGGTATCACCGATGCCGGGAATCCGCTTGAGCTCGTCGATGATGTTGAGTAGGGCATAGTTTGACAGATAGGTGGTATCAAACGAGCCGTTCGGCGACTGGAGGGTGACCACCTGCAGGATGGAGGTCGATTTCTTCTTGACCGTTACCCCCTGCTTTTTCACCTCTTCCGGCAGCTGGGCCATGGCGGCCGATACCCGGTTGTTGACGTTGATGGTGGCCTGATCCGGATCTGTGCCGATCTCGAAGTAGACGTTGAGGTTCATCTGGCCGTTGGAGGCCGAACCCGATTGCATATAGATCATCCGCTCGACGCCGTTGATCTGCTGCTCCAGCGGTGCGGCGACAGTCTGGGAGATCACCTCCGGAGTGGCCCCCGGATAGAAAGCGGTCACCGAGACCACCGGCGGGGTGATCTGGGGATATTGCTCGATGGGAAGCGAGCGCATTGCCGCCAATCCGCCCAGCACGATAATGATGGAAATCACGCTGGCGAAGATGGGACGCTCGATAAAAAACCTGGAAAACATACGAGCTCCTTACTTGGCCGCTGAGTGGCTGACCATCTTGGCGGTGATGGCTTTCATCTCGTCGGCAGAGACAGGTTTCACCACGCTGCCGGGGCGAGCCTTCATCAAGCCTTCGACGATGTAACGGTCACCGGCATTGAGGCCGCTGTCGATCAGCACCCCCTCGGAGACCACCGGGCCCAGTTTGACCGGACGGGGGATCACCTTGTTCTCGGCATCGACCACCATCACCATGCGGTCAGCCTGGGACTGGACGATAGCGCGGGGCGGCACCACGATGGCATTCTTGCGGGTGCCCAGATCGATGGTCATACGGACAAACTGGCCGGGCAGCAGCACGCCGTCCTTGTTATCGAAGATGGCGCGGGCACGGATGGTGCCGGTCTGGGGATCGACCCGGTTGTCGGAGAAGTTGAGCTTGCCCGCCTCCGGATAGAGGGAGCCATCGGCCAGACGAATATGGGTGCGCCAGGTGGTGGCATCCTTCGCCTCAATCACCCCTTTTTTTACCGAGTTTTCGAAGTTGAGGCGATCCTGCTCCGAGTAGGAGAAGTTGACGTAGAGCGGATCAAACTGGGTGATGGTAGTGAGCAGGCCGTTGTCGCCACTGGTGGAGATAAGGCTCCCCTCGGACTGGGAGCTCTTGCTCGCCATGCCGTTGATGGGGGCAGTGACCTTGGTATAGCTGAGGTTGAGCTCGGCCTCCTTCACCTTGGCCTGAGCGGCCTGATGGCTGGCGATGGCCGCTTCATAGTTGGCGATGGTGTCGTCATAGTCCTTGCGGCTTACCACCTGGCGCTTGAAGAGGGGAATGATGCGATCCCGATCGGCGCGTGCCTTGTTGAGTCTGGCCTGCTCCTGGGCCAGGGTGCCTTTGGCCTGCTCCAGCGCCACCTTGTAGGGCTCGGGGTCGATCAGGAACAGTTGCTGGCCGGCGGTAACCGGTTGGCCTTCCACATAAGTGCGCTTGAGCAGGATGCCACTGACCCGGGAGCGCACATCGATCTCGCGAAAGCCCGCAGTTTCGCCAACCATCTCGGTGGTGAGCGGCACATCGGTCAGGGTCGCCTCGTTGACTACCACGGGCACGGCCGGCATGGTTTGCGCCGTCTGGTTTGTTTCCCCGCCACAGCCGGCCAGTGCACCGGCCAGCGTCAGAGCGAGCATCCCCTGTTTGAATAATCCTGCTCTGGTGTTTGGCTCCATCATCATTTCACTCCTGTTGGCCCGATTGCGGCCATCATGCACACCTTTTTTTTCGGCTGACGTGATTAACTTCATGATTACAAATTAACTCATTGGATTATTGAAGTTTTTCAATCATAGAGCATGAACATTGAACCCAAGCTGCTTGATCGAAAAAGTTCTCTCTGTTCTTCACAACAGAAGCCGTTCTGCTGCTGAAAAATGGAATAAAGAGTGTCATATGAGAGCGATATTGCCGACAGGATAGTGCTTACGATGACAATAGCCAGGAGGAAAAAAAGGGGGGGGGGAGTATTGTGGCGGGCGAGAGGAGCCCTCGCCCGCACTCAATCAATCAGGCAAAGCAGGCCCAGATGGGGGCGTGGTCGGAGGGTTTCTCGATACCGCGCAGCTCGTAGTCGATACCGGTCTCGGTCACCTTGTCCTTGAGGGCGTCGGAGGCCATGATGAGGTCGATGCGCAGGCCGCGGTTCTCGTCAAAGCCCTTGGAGCGGTAGTCAAACCAGGAGAAACGCTCGCACTCGGTGGGGTTGGCGGCGCGGAAGGTGTCGGTCAGGCCGAACCCTTTCAGTCGCTCCATCCATTCGCGCTCGATAGGCAGGAAGGAGCATTTGCCATCCCGCAGCCAGCGTTTGCGGTTTGCCTCGCCGATGCCGATGTCGAGATCGGTGGGAGAGATATTCATATCCCCGATCAGCACCAGCTGGTCGTCCGGGGTGTGGTTGGTCTCGAGGTAGCGCTGCAGATCCTCGTAGAACTTCTGCTTGGCCGGGAACTTGGTCTCGTGATCCTGACTTTCACCCTGCGGGAAGTAGCCATTCATCACCTTGATGAGAGAGCCGTCTTCACGTTCGAAGGTGGCCATGATCATCCGGCGCTGGGCCTCTTCGTCATCGGTGGGGAAGCCTTTCTCCACCTTGACCGGCTTCTGCTTGCTCATGATGGCGACCCCGTAGTGGGCCTTCTGGCCGTGAAACTCTACGTGATAGCCCATGGCTTCCACATCGGCCAGCGGGAATGCTTCATCGTGCACCTTGATCTCCTGCAGGCCGATCACATCGGGCTGGTGCTTGTCGATGATGGCTTGCAGTTGGTGCAAACGGGCGCGCAGGCCGTTGATATTGAAAGAGATGATCTTCATGTCCGGGATGCTCATGTCATTTTTATAAGTGGCTATTGGACTAGGAATCGGCGGTGGATGCAAGTTTGGCCGCGGGCCTACATCAGTTGCAGGCACCGCGGGGTGGGCAGAGGTGTCAGCGGGTCATCTTTTTGACGAATACCACCACAAACAGCGCCAGCGTAAAGCTGCCGGTAAAGGCTTCAAAGGCGGCGAAGATCCTGGAGAGGCCGACCGGAGTGAAGTCGCCGTACCCCAATGTGGTGAAGGTGACCACGCTGTAGTAGAGGCATTCGAGCAGGAAGATGGCATTTTGCTCGAGCGGGGCACCGGGTTGGTAGATGAGGTGTTCGCCCTGAAAATGCAGTCCGCAGAAGAAGTAAAAAATGCTGCAGATAAAGATGAGCAGCAACGAGAAGAGCACCACCCGCATCGGGGCCTCGCCATAGCCGCAGAAGAGATCGACCACCCAGGAGGTAAAACGCTGGGTCGACCAGAACGGCAGTTGCAGGCGGCGCATGGTGAGCTCCTGCTGGATATAGTTGCCGGACATGGTGAAGATCCCCTGTGCCTCGGAGGCTTTGCGCAGATCCCGGTAGGTCTCTTCCGCCTCCTTGAACCAGATGCGCGCCTGTTTGGGATCCCGTTCGCGGCGCCCCTTGCGATCCTGCATCACCCGTTTGCCGGTCTGCATGTTGTCGAGCCGGGTGTTGTGCCAGCGGATGCCGAGCAGGTTGACGTCATCGAGGGTGGCGCACTGGAGGTTGGCATCACTGAGATCGGCCTTCATCAGGCTGCCGCCCTTCATGCGCAGGCCGTAGAGGTGACCACCGCGCAGGTTGGCGCGATAGAGGTTGCACTGCTCCAGCAAAAATCCCTGATCGGACTCCTTGTTGACCAGATTGAGGCCCGCCAGATTGGCCCGTGACAGCTGCAGGCCGTGGCAGAGTCCGCCAGCGCGAACGTACTGTTCAAGCGCCTCGGCGGTGTGGGCTTCCTGATGGGTATGGTGGGGATCATGCCAGTGGCAGAGATCGTGCTCGCCAGCCTCTTCACTGCAGTGGCGGCCATCGGCCACCAGATAACGACACATCGCCATCTTCGTTTCCCTCGCATTGCCGAACTGGTTTCAGCATAGGCGGGGAAAAGGGGGCGCGGCGGCGTCTTAGCTGAACTGGTTGAACTCCTGACGCAGCTTGCGAAAACGCTCCTGCTGGGCCGGGTTGAGGGGGATACCGTCGAGCACGTCCAGAGTGTCTTTGCACTCGGCACCAAATTCCGGACTCTTGCGGTTTTTCTGCATCAGTTGCAGCAGCACCTGGATCTTGTTGAGAGCCGCACCGGTATTGGCGGGGGCGCGGCGCAGGGCCTCGCGAAAATGACCGAGGGCCTGCTCCAGCTCGCCGCTCTGATAGGCCTTGATCCCCAGATCGTTGAGCTGCTGGTAGCGCTGACGACGCTCCAGCACCGTCTTGTCATCCCGGGTTGCCTGAATGCAGGTGGTGAGCAGCCGATCTTCGTCCTCCGCCAGCAGCCCTTGCAGGCTTTCGGCATATTCGAACTCGCCGAGCTGATAGAGGGCGAGGATGGTCTCACCAAGCAGGGCGGGGGGCATGGTGGCCGGTTCATCGAGCCAGTTCTGATTGGCGCGATAGAGCATCTTCTTGCCCTTGAGCAGCTCCCCCAGCGCAATCTGCACCCGGGCCTGACAGATCTGCTCGAACACCGGGTAGTTGAACTCCGACATCATCAGCGAATCGCGGATGCGCGACAGGGCAGAATTGACCTGCTTTTGCAGGTTGGCGATGTGGTAGCTGTCGTTGCTGTTGAGGGCGTAGAGGGTCAGGGTCTGGATATAGGCCCCCAGATAATGGGGCGTGCGGTGAATGGAGTTGCGTGACAGGTCGATCAGCGACATCAGCACATCCTTGGCCTGGGCGTAGTCGTGGCGCTGCAGGCACACCTCCGCCAGCCGGCGGGAGAGTTGCACCGACTGGGGGGAGATATCCACCGCCCGTCTGAGCTCCTGCTGCGCCTGCTCGTCATTGCCAAGGGCCAGCAGGGATTCTGCCAGCCAGAGGTGAGCCTCCACCATCAGCGGGGTATTTTTGAGGGTCGCCTGCAGATGGCTGACCGCCTCTTCGTGGAGCCCCAGGGTGTTGCAGGCCTTGCCCAGTGTCAGGCGGGCCCAGCTGTTCTCCTGCCCGGCCAGCAGCTGGCGCATTAAAGAGCGCGCCTCCTGTGCCTGACCCAGCTTGAGGTGGGTATCGGCCTGCAGGCAGCGGCAGTAGTTGGCAAAACGGGGCACCGCATCGGCCCGCTCGGCACA
>NZ_JBFODN010000068.1:0-7733 GCF_040908345.1 Aeromonas sp. R3-1 | reverse complement strand
TGGTGTAAGGCAAATCCATTCAACATGAGAAACATAACGGGGCCATCAGTGATGGCCCCGTTATGTGGGGAAATATAAAAAAACCGCCCCGGATATCCGGGGCGGTTTTTATTTGGTGATACCGAGATGAGTCGTGGACGACATAAGGGCTCAGCGATAGCGGCCGCGTACCGAGCTGCTGGCGCGGCCGGCCATCTTGATCAGGCTCTGGCGGGTGTGCAGGTGGCAAAGGGCCACACCGAGGGCATCCGCTGCATCCGCCTGCGGGGTGGCGGAGAGTTTCAGCAGATGGGTCACCATATGCTGCACCTGCTCCTTGGCTGCGCCGCCGGTGCCGACCACCGCCTGCTTGATCTGGGTGGCGGAGTATTCGCTCACCGGCAGATAGGCGTTGACTGCGGCGACGATGGCGCTGCCACGGGCCTGCCCCAGCTTCAGGGCCGAGTCGGCGTTGCGGGCCATAAAGACCCGCTCGATGGCAAACTCGGTGGGCTTGAACTGGGTGATGATCTCGCATACCCCGTCATAGACCTGCTTGAGGCGCTCCGGCAGCTCGCCGCAATCGGTGCGGATGCAGCCAGAGCCAAGATATTCGGCCTTGCCGCCCACGACCCGGATAACCCCGTAGCCGGTGATCCGTGAACCCGGATCGATGCCCAAAATAATGCTCATGGGTGTTGATTGCTCTAAACGCGAGTGATGGCCGCCAAGATAGCAAACTGTGGCCCGTTTGGCTGTATGTCCCGGGTCAAGCGGGCAAAGATTGGCCAGCCTGCGTCGGGCGTGGCTACCCCTTGAACAATTCTATGGTGTCGCCATCCTGCAGGCTGCCCGCGCCACGCACCACCACCCGATCCCCCTGCTTGAGGGCGCCGCTCACCGCCACCTGCTGGCTGTCGCCAAACAGCACGGTGACCGGCACCCGATTCACCTTGAGCGCCTTGCCGCTTCGCGCCACCTGATAGACCACGCTGCCATCGGTGCCGAGCACTAGGGCATCCCGGGGCAGCAGCATGCTCTGCTGATCCCCCAGTGGCAGGGCAACCCGTACCGGCGAGCCGATGATGAAGGTGCCCGCTTCCGGTTTGAGGCGCAGCTCGATGAGGCGCGACTTGGGATCGGCGCTGGCGGCTCGCTGGTAATAGACGCCGTGACCGCTCAGCTGCTCCCCCTCCACCTGCAGCCGGGTTTGCGGTGCCAGCTGCTGGGCCCAGAGTATGGGGGCCTGCAGGCGGATATCCGGCTGATCCGGGTTGACCAGCTCCAGCGCCTGTTCGCCCGCGTCCACATGCTCGCCGGGCTGGATGAAGTGGTTGTTCACCACGCCGTCGAACGGGGCATAGATGTGGCTGCGGCGCAGCTGTTCCTCAATCTGGTTCACCTGTATGGCGGCCAGCCGCTCGGCCAGCGCGGCCTGCTCCACATCGTAGCTGGCCTTGTCGTACTGGCTTTGGGAGGCGCTCTTTTGCTGGTGTAGTCGGGTGATCCGCTGGGATTCGGCGCGAGCGAAGCGCAAGTTGCTCTGCCATTTCGCCTGCTCGGCGCGAGCTTGCTCCAGCGAGAGGCGCAGTGCCGCGCTGTCGAGGCGCAGTAGCTCATCCCCTTTTTTGACCCGGCTGCCAAATTCGGCGATCCACTCCACCCGGCCGCTCACTTCGGCGCTGAGTGCCGCCTGCTGGCGACTCGCCACCGTGCCGCTGACCCAGATATTGGCGGCCGCATCCCCTTGGGTCACATCCGCCAGGGTCACCATCTTGCCCTGATCGGCCAATACCGGTAGCGCACTGCCTGCAATCAGCACCGCGCCAGCCAACATTCGGGTAATCATATGTGTCATCGATGAGCTCCTTGCTCAGGCCCGCTGGCGTAGGGGTTGTGGGATCGCCACCTGCTCCCCGAGACGCAGGAAGGCAGGCAACAGGATCAGGGTAAACAGGGTGCTGCAACTCATGCCGCCGACAATGACGGTGGCGAGCCCGCGGTAAATTTCGCTCCCTTCGCTCGGGCTCAGCATCAGCGGCAGCATGCCGAAGATGCTGGTGAGGCTGGTCATGGCGATGGGGCGCATCCGGCTTTGCAGGGCATCGGCCACCGCCAGCTGACGGCTCATGCCGTCCCGCTCGGCGGTGCGGGTCTGATGCACCAGCAGGATGGCGTTGTTGACCACCAGGCCCAGCAGGATGACAAAGCCGATGATGGTGAGCAGGTCCATCGGCAGCGGCACCAGCAGCCCGCTCAGTTGCAGCGCCAGCACGCCGCCAACCGAGGCAAGGGGCAGGGTGAGCAGCACCAGCAGGGCATCCTTGATGGAGGCAAATACTCCCCACAGCAGCACCAGCAGGATCACCACGGCAAACAGGAAGATGGTCCCCAGATTGTCGAGCGCCTGTTGCAGGCTGTCGGCGTTGCCGGCAATGCGCAGCTCGCCACCGGCGGGCAGCAGGGGACGGATGGCGGCAAAACTGTGGTTTTTCAGGGTGTCGATCACCTGCTCCATGGTCATACCCGCCGGGGGCGCTATCTGCAGGCTGATGCTGCGCCGCCCATCGGCCCGGAAGATGCTGGCCGGGCCCATGTCGTGCTCCACCCGCAGCAGCTCGCCAAGGGGAACGATGCGCCCGGAGGGGGTGGCCAGCGGCACTGCCTTCAGTTCGTCCGGATTGGCGGAGCTTTGCCCCATCAGCATGATGTCGAGCCGATCCTCGCCGTCGAAATACTCGCCCACTCGCAAGCCGTCGCCAAAGGTCTGGATAATGGTGGGCAGGGGCGTGCGATCCCAGCCCACTTCGGCGAGGCGCCGATCTTGCGGCACCAGTTTGAGCTCGGGGGCGGTGAAGTCGAGACTAGGCTCGGGCCGGATCTGTGCTCCCGGCAGGTCCTTGCTGAGGATCCCCATGCTGGCACGGGCTGCCTGATAGAGCTCGGGCAGGTTACCCCCCTGCAGCAGCAGGGAGACGCCGTTCTCGCTGTCAAAGCCGCCAAACAGCGACCCCTGACCGCCGAACACCCGGGTGTCGGGAATACCCACCAGCAGCTGTTTCATCAACAGGCTCTCCAGCTCCCTGATGCGGGTCTCGTCCTTGGGGCGCACGCCAATCTGGGCGCCCCCCGGGTAGCGCAAGATGTAGTAGTTCTTGAGGGCAGGCTCTTTCTCCCCCTTCATGTAGGGGGCGAGGCGGGCGATCAGGGTATCGATCACCTCTTCGCGCTGGGCCTTGAGGTTGACCCCGGGGGTGAAGTTCATCCAGACATCCACTGCGTCCCGTTTCACGTCCGGCAGATAGTCCATCTTGGGCAGCAGCGCCCAGGTGGCCAGGGCCGGCAGGCTCATCATCAGGGTGATGACCGTCCAGCGCTGGCGTGAGGTCGAGGTCCAGCGGATCACATGACGGGTAGTGCGCTGCCACAGCGACTCATAGGGATCGGTCAGCGTTTCACGCCCCATCCAGCGCGCCGCCACCGCGGGCAGCACGATGACGGCGACCAGCATGGAAACCGTCACGGCGCAGGCGATGGTCAGCGCCAGATCGGCAAACAGCTGACCCTCCACATCGTTGAGCAGCAGCACCGGCAGGAAGATGGCGACAGTGGTGAGGGTAGAGGCGACCAGCGCCGTCCACACCTGACGGGTACCTTCGAGCGCCGCCTCCGCCTTGCTCAAATCCCCCCGCTCGTGGCGCCGGTAGATGCTCTCCAGCACCACGATGGCGGCGTCGAGCACCATGCCGACGGCAAAGGCGATGCCCGCCAGCGAGATGATGTTGAGGGTGCGATCCATCACCTTGAGCAGGCAGAAGGTGAGCATGATACTGATGGGGATGGCGAGGGCAATCATCAGGGTCGCCTTGAGCTGGCGCAGGAAGAACCAGAGGATGGCACAGGAGAGCAGCACCCCGAGCCCCAGGTTGGCGGTGACCATGCTGACGGCGCGATTGATGTAGAGGGAGGCATCGAACGACTGCTCCATGTGCAGCCCGACCGGCTCCAGCACCTCGCGGTTGAGCTCGTTCACCCGGGCCTTGATCGCCTCAAGGGATGCCAGGGCATTGGCGCCGCTCTCCTTGAAGATCTGGGCGGCGATGGCGGTATTGCCGTTCTGGATCCGCAGCACCGGGTTCTCTTCCCGGGCCACCCTTACTTCTGCTACATCCCGCAGATAGATGGGCAGGCCATCGCGCCAGTCCACCACCTTGTCCCCCAGCGTCTCGACATCATAGCGACCGGCAAAGCGCAGCTTGTACTCCCAGCGCCCGATGTCGAGGGTACCGGCCGACACGTCCCAGCCGGTGGTGGCCCGGCTGGCCAGCACCGGGATCTCCACCCCCAGCTCGGCGGCGCGATAGGGGTCGAAGCGGATCTGGATCTGGCGCTCGTTGATCCCCTCGACTGCGACCGTCGAGACCCCTTCGATGCGCTCCAGCTCGGGTTTTACCCGCGCCTCGATCAGCGCCTGATGATCATCGATCACCCCTTTGGCACCGGGCAGCTGCTGGATGAAGAAGAAGGTGAGGGTATCGTTGCTGCTGTAGTTGTTGACGTAGGGGCCGCCGATCTTGTCCGGCAATCCCGAGACCCGGTTCAATCGCGAAATCACATCGAGTTGGGCCCGTTGCATGTCGGTGCCGAGGGCAAACTCCATGTCGATTTCGGTAAAGCCGGGATAGCTGTTGCTGACAAGGCTCTTGAGCCCCTGCACCCCCTGCATCTCCTGCTCGATGGGGTCGGTGATCTCCGACTCCATCTCCTGGGGAGAGGCTGAACGCCAGCTCACCGAGATGTTGAGGTGTGGACGGTCGATGTCGGGGAACAGCTGGATCGGCAGTCCCCGGATGCTGAGCAGACCCAGCAGGAAAATCAGCACGATCGAGACCGCCACCCAGATGGGGCGTTCGATCGCCGTTTTGGCGAGGTTCATTCACTCTTCCTGAGTTGTTGTTATCGGCCATTCCGCTGGCCTTGCTTCCAAAGCCCCTGCAACAGGGACTCAAGCATTTAACTGGAATTCTCCTAGCTTGTAAATGCATGGTTAACAAACAAAAAACCGGCCACGAGGGCCGGTTTGGTACTGGTCTACCAGGGGATCAGGCGGCGTGCTCGACCTTGTTTGGCTGCTTGTTTGCTTGCTGGGAGAAGCCTTCCAGCTCGCCCGGGGCGAAGTTGTCTACCTGAATCGCTTCGTAGCGCAGGGCATCGGCGGCCAGCAGTTTGTCCGCTTCGTCCTTGCTCAGGATGGAACCGGCCAGTGCGGCGGCAACCAGCTCCGGCAGCGCCAGTTTGCGGGGCAGTTTGCCCTCTTTCTGGGCCTGCACCAGCTTCTTCTCGTAGGGCTGCACGGCGACCATGGCCTGGAAGGCGCGCTCCATCAGGCCGACCGGATCCGCCTCGTCTTTGCCGACGTAGCACAGCGCCGTCAGACGGTCGCGGAACTCGCCCGGCTTCATCATGGCCAGACAGATGGCGTGGCAGCGATCGTCGGCCGGCATCTTGTAACCGACGCCGAACGGGAACACCACGCGCTTGAGTACGGCACCCACCACCTTGTTCGGGAAGTTCTGGAAGAAGCCCTCGAACGCCTTGCCAATCAGGTAGAGGTTGCGCTCCACCGCGTACTGCACGAACGGCAGGTCGGAGACCATGCGGCCCTGATCCTCGTAATGCTTGAGGGTAGCGGAGGCCAGATAGAGGTGGCTCAGCACGTCACCCAGACGGGCGGAGATCATCTCCTTGCGCTTGAGATCGCCACCCAGCATCAGCATGGAGACGTCGGCGCACAGGGCCAGCCCTTTACTCATACGGGAGAGCTGTTTGTAGTAGCGGGCGGTTTCACCAGCCACCGGCGCGCTGTTGAACTGACCCAGAGTCAGCCCCTGGAACAGGGAACCGAAGAAGTTGCCGGCGCCGAAGGCGATGTGCTTCATCAGCAGGGCGTCAAACTTCTCGAGACCGCGCTCCACGTCGGTGTCGGCCGCCGCTTCCAGCTCAGCAAACACGTACGGGTGGCAGCGGGTGGCACCCTGCCCGAAGATCATCAGGTTGCGGGTCAGGATGTTGGCCCCTTCCACCGTGATGGCGACCGGAATACCCATGTAGGCGTAGCCGGTGTAGTTTTTCGGGCCCAGCTGGATGGCACGACCGGCGTGGATATCCATGGAGTCATCCATGATCTGGCGCGCCATCTCGGTCATGTGGTACTTGGAGATGGCGGTGACGATGGCCGGTGCCTGACCCAAGTCCAGCGAACCTGCGGTCATGCGACGGGCCCCTTCCAGCTGATAGGTGAGGCCACCGATGCGGGCCAGCGCCTCTTGAACACCTTCAAACTTGCCGATGGACATGCCGAACTGCTTGCGCACATAGGAGTAGGCGCCCACGGTGCGGCTCGCCATGTGACCGCAAGCGGTGCCCAGAGCAGGCAACGAGATGCCGCGACCGGCGGAGAGGCACTCCACCAGCATGCGCCAGCCGCGACCGGCATAATCCGGGCCGCCGATGATCCAGTCGAGCGGAATGAACACATCCTTGCCGAAGGTCGGGCCGTTCAGGAACGCCAGACCCATGGGGTAGTGGCGATCGCCGACGCGCACGCCCGGGTGGCTGGTGGGGATGAGCGCGCAGGTGATACCGAGCTCCTCCTTGTCACCCAGCAGTCTTTCCGGGTCATAGAGTTTGAACGCCAGCCCCAGCACGGTAGCGCGGGGCGCCAGGGTGATGTAGCGCTTGTTCCAGTTGAGGCGAATACCCAGCACCTCTTCACCCTTGTGCATCCCTTTGCAGACGAGCCCCTTGTCAGGAATGGCGCCGGCATCGGAGCCCGCTTCCGGCCCGGTCAGGGCGAAGCAGGGCACTTCCTTGCCATTGGCCAGCCCCGGCAGCCAGAAATCTTTCTGGGCCTGGGTGCCGTAGTGCATCAGCAGCTCGCCCGGACCGAGGGAGTTCGGCACCATGACGGTGACCGCCACGCTCAGGCTCTTGGTGGCGATGCGGGTGACGATGGTGGAGTTGGCAATCGCAGAGAATTCGCGGCCGCCGTAGGATTTCGGGATGATCAGGGAGAAGAAGCCTTCCTTCTTCAGATAGTCCCACACCGGCTCCGGCAGGTCTTTGGTTTCGTTGACGATCTTGAAGTCATCAACCATGGCGAGCAGGGTTTCGACCTGATTGTCGATAAAGGCCTGCTCCTCTGCGGTCAGCTCGGCCTTGCCGTAGCCGTGCAGTTTTTTCCAGTCGGGGTTGCCGCGAAACAACTCGCCATCCCACCAGACGGAGCCGGCTTCCATGGCCTCCCGCTCGGTAGCTGACAAGGGCGGCAATATCTTTTTGAAGATGCCGAACACCGGACGGGTTACCACCTTTTTACGGATGGAGGGTACGCCGAGCACAACGGCTATCGCCAGCACCAGCAGGACAAGCAATGTGATCATACCGAAGTTCCTTCTATTTCACTGTTTCCGTTGATTTATTGTTGGTTGTTACACGGCCAGGGAGAGCCTGGTCGACTCCACGGGCGCCCCGACTCCGGACGCCAGATAAGGAATAACGTTGCGCACCAGCCCTTCCACATCGAGCTGCTGGCCAAAGTCGGCCAGGGCGATGTCGCGCAGGGCATCGGCAGAGGCCATGGTGAATACGACGGTGCCCAGAGTGAAGTGCAGTCGCCAGAAGAGATCCGCCGGCGACAGGGCCGGATTGGCCTTGGAGATGGCCTGGGTTATCCGCAGCAAAATGGGGCCATA